>NZ_JBEXMD010000042.1:0-92223 GCF_040610315.1 Amycolatopsis sp. NPDC004169 | reverse complement strand
CCCACCGGAGGGGCGGGGGAGGTCGGACCCGCTGCCGTGCCGCGGCAGAGCTCTGCCGCGGCAGAGGAAGAACGCTGCGGCTCTGAAGAAAAAAGCGTCCTCGCCGGACAGGCAGGCTCCGGGATGACCACGGCTAACGCTGCCACCTCACGTCAAGGAGTTGGGTCGCTGGGTGGTCATCCCGTCGCCTGATTGAGGCCTATCACTTTGAGCCGGGCCCGCAAGCTTGCGTAGTGACCCCACCTCACGCTGCTGGTTGCGGGCCCGGCTCAAAGTGATTTTTGGGCCTCAGGCGACGGGATGACCACCCAGCTCCTTTGTGCGCTGCGCTCAGCGGACCGCGTCCAGGGCGTTTACCAAGCCGTGGCCGTAGTACGAATTGTTCTTTGCCGGGCCTGTGCACTCCGTTTCTGTTGCCGTGCACTTCACCGCGTCTGCTTCGCTCTCCAGGAGCTGGTTGATGAACTTTGGGGGTGCTCCTCGGAACTTCGATGCCAGCAGGGCCGCCACTCCTGCCACGTGTGGTGATGCCATCGATGTTCCGCACTTCGCGCCGTAGCCTCCGCCGACCACGGATGACAGCGGGCATTCCGGGCCCTCTCCCTCCTTCGGTTCCTGGAAGGGGTCGCCGCCCGGGGCTGTTATGTCGATTTTTCCGTAGTTGCTGAAGTATGACTTCGTTCCCGCGTAGCCCACCGATGACACCGTTACGACTCCGTCCACCATTCCCGGGAGGATGGCGCACGATGCGTCCAGCGGGTGGGGGCGGTTCTTGTCCGTTGTCTGGTTCGTCAGGTTCAGGCTGTCGTTGCCCGCCGCCGCCACGTTGAGGACTCCTCGGCGGGTTGAGTACTCCACCGCTCTGCGGACCGCTTCGTACGCCGCCGCGTCGCCCGGCTGCCGGGGGCAGTAGAACATTCCCGGGTCTATGTAGTAGCTGTTGTTCGTCACCGCGAAGCCGTGCTCGGCCGCCCAGACGAAGCCGCAGACCGCTGCCTCCGGGAAGATGTAGCCCGCGTCGTTGACCACCTTCACCGAGGCCAAGCGCACGCCGGGGGCCACGCCCGTGAAGCCCGCCGCCGGATCCTTGCCCGCGATTGTTCCCGCCACGTGCGTGCCGTGGTCCGATGCCGTCGGGGCCCAGGCCTCCGGGGCCGTGTCCGGTGCGCCCGTCAAGCAGCCCGCCGACGAGCGGGCGTCCACCGCCGCGCGCAGGGCCGGGTGCGTTGCCTCGATGCCCGAGTCGAGCACGCCGACCGTCACCGCGCGGCTGCCCTGGTAGATCTTGTTCGCCTCCGGCGCGTGGATCGCCTTCATGTCCCACTGCTGCGCGGACAGGTCACCGGCCGCGGCGACCGATCGGGTGTCCTCCAGCGTCCGTACCGCGCTCAGCGAAGTGCGGGCGGCCGAAGCCACGTCCTTGGCGCCCGAATACGCCCGGTACACGCCGATCTTCTGCTGGAAGTCCGCGTTGCGCGAGCTGGCGATCGCGACGCCGATCTCGGCGTAGTAGGCGACCTTCGTGCCGCACTTGGCCGCCAGCTCCTTCTCGACGGCCGACGCTCGGGTGCCCGGCTGGTACGTGACGACGTAGGTGTACGGCGTGCTCGTCGTGTCGCAGGCGGCCGGCGCGGCCTCCGCCGCCGGGGCCGCCACGCACAAGCCGCCTCCGACGGCCAGCGCCAGCGGGGCCGCCATTCGACGTAAACGGGACATTCCACCTCCAGGTTCGGTGGCGTCAACGTAAACCGGCCGGTGGGGCCGCGCCACCGACCAAAGTCAGGAAGAGACCCGCGATCCGGCGCGCAGCCCGCGCCAGCCGAGCACGCCGATGATCGTGCCGAGCACGAACGACACGACGGTCAGGACGGCGTGCACGGTGAAGTAGGCCGTCGGCGAGCCGTCGGGGGTCCAGGCGCGGTCGCTGTCCCACAGGTTCTTCGCGAAGGTGATCCAGATGATCCACGACCACACACCGAAGGCCAGCAGGAACAGCGAGGTGCCTCGTGACATGCGCATGCCCCTGAGTATGCGACGCGGGCCGCGGCGCTAGATTGCGTGGGTGCACTCCGTTGTCTCCCGGTCGCTCAAGGTCTTCACGACGACGCTCGCCGCCGCCCTCCTGGCCCTGAGCACGCCGGTGCTGGCAGCCGCCGCGCCGCAGCAAGGCCAGTGCGCGAACCGCCAGGCTCCCCCGCCCCCGGTCGACACCTCGGAGAAGCCCGCGCCGGGCAAGCAGGCGCCGCCGCCGCTGGCCGTGCCCGCGGTCCCGGTCGGCGGGAACCGGATGGCCGAGTGCGGCCTGATCACCCCGGACGGCGCGCTCAACCCGCCGGACGGCAACACCGCGGCGTCGTGGCTGGTGCAGGACCTCGACACGGGTGCGGTCATCGCGGCGAAGGACCCGCACGCGCGGCAGCGGCCCGCATCGCTGATCAAGACGCTGCTCGCGCTGGTCGTCGTCACCCAGCTGGACCCCCAGCAGCCGATCGTCGCGACGAAGGAGGACGCGGAGCAGGAGTGCACCTGCGTCGGCCTCGTCGCCGGCGGCCAGTACACGGTCGACCAGCTGCTGCACGGCCTGCTGATGCACTCGGGCAACGACGTCGCGCACACGTTCGCCACCGCGCTCGGCGGGGTCGACGCCGCGGTGGCCAAGATGAACGCGCTGGCCGCGAAGATCGGTGCGCTCGACACGCGGGCCGCGACGCCGTCGGGCCTGGACGGGCCGGGCATGTCGACCTCGGCCTACGACCTCAGCCTGATCTTCCACTACGCGATGAAGCAGCCGGAGTTCGCGAAGGTCGTCGCGACGAAGAACTTCGAGATCCCGGCGGTCGGCGGCAAACCGGCCATCCCGATCTTCAACGACAACAAGCTGCTCGGCGTCTACCCCGGCTTCCTCGGCGGCAAGACCGGGTTCACCGATGACGCCCGGCACACCTACGTCGGTGCGGCGCAGCGCAAGGGCAAGCGCCTCGCGGTGGTGATGCTGCGCGCCGAGCAGAAGCCGACGAAGGTCGTCGACCAAGCGGCGAAGCTGCTGGACTACGGCTTCGCGCTGGAGGACGACCGCGCGGTGCCGGTCGGGCAGATCAGCTACCAGGCACCGGCCGCCACCGCGGAGAACGGCGACCCATCGGTGCTGGCCGACGGCGGCACCGGCAACGGCGGGACGTCCGCCGCGCCGGCGGCGAAGGAGGACCCGTTCGGCGTCACCGGCTGGATCATCACGCTGGTGGTGTTCCTGGTCATCGTCGCCGGGTTCGTGATCGGGCACCAGCGCAAGAGGGCCGCGGGCTAGGACCGGCGGCGCCCGCCCAGCCACGCGAGCAGCGCCCCGGCGCTGAAGGCACCGGCGACGGCGCCCAGGCCGGGCCCGCGCTGCACGGTGACGCTCTGCTCGAGCCGCACCGGCGGCGGGGGCGCGATGACCGTGCGTTCGTTTTCCTTCGCCGTCGCGGTCCACGCGGTGATGAGCAGCAGGAACCGCGAGACGAGGTTCGCGAACACGAGCAGACCGATGACCGGCCCGAACAGCGCGGCCGACGGCGACTTCGTGACACTGGCCAGGTAGATCGACCCGACCTGCTGCAGGACGACGAACCCGACGGCGGCGACGACGGCCCCCTTGACGGCACTGCGCAGCGCGACCTGTTCCCGCGGCAGCCGGGCGATCACCCAGAGGAAGACGAGGGTGTTCGCGGCGAGCCCGAGCACGATGGTGGCCCCGCGCAGCAGGACGATCGCCCAGGTGGCGTGTTCGAGCCCGACGAGTTCCAGCAGGAACTGGCCGACCCCACTGCCGACGGCGGTCAGCGCGAAGGAGACGACGAGCGCAACCCCGAGCCCGATCAGCGCAACGAGGTCTTTGAGCGTCTGCTTGACGATCGGCTGCGGCTGCTTCTCCTGGCCCCACTGCGCGGTGAGGGCGTCCCGCAGGTTCGACATCCAGCCGATGCCGGAATAGAGGGCGATGAGGAGGCCGAAGACCCCGATCCCGCCCCCGGAGTCGAGCGCGCCCTTGACGATGCCGTTGACGAGGTCCTTGAGGCCCTCGGGCACGGAGTTGTTGATCCCGTCGGTGATCTTCGTGATGATCGTCTGGTCGTGGTTGACGACGAGCCCGACGACGGCGAAGGCGACCATGAAGAGCGGGAAGACGGAGAGAACGCTGAAGTAGGTGATGGCGGCGGCGTAGTGGTTGCCGTACCGCTCGGTGAAGGCATCGTTGGCCCGGATGAGGTGATCGAGCCACGGGTACTTCCGGCGCAAGCGGGGAAGCAGCTTTTCCTTCTCTTCGTTCGCCACCGTGAAACGCTAACCACGCTTGGTGAACCCCGCAACGCGAGCGGGTGACGAGGGGGAGATCGGGGTCGTGCTGGGCGCTCGGCTGCCGGCTGCGCTGCCGCTCGGGAAAGCTCGCGCAGGCCACGCGCCATCACCCGCCTCGCCGGGCCTTGCTCGGTCTTGTCCACAAAGTTGGCCGGCTGTGGACAGCTGGCTCGTTTCGGCCGCGAAAGCCGGATTTGTCGGTGGGCGCCGATAGACTGGACTTGGGCACGCCCCGTTACCTTTTTCCTGGCTCCCGGCCAGGGAGTTGTGGTCACCAGGTCCGGCATGGCGTGTTTCTTGCCCTGGACGCCGGCAAGGACAACCACCACGCCGTCGGCCTGGGCCCCGACGGCAACCGGCTGCACGACGCCCCGCTGCCCAACACCGAACCCAAACTGCGAGCCCTGTTCGACAAGCTCGCCGCGCACGGATCACTGCTGGTCGTGGTGGATCAACCCGCCACGATCGGGGCGTTGCCGGTCGCCCGTGCCGCCGGACACCAGGTCGCCTACCTGCCCGGGCTGGCGATGCGCCGCATCGCCGACCTCTACCCCGGCCGCGCCAAAACCGACGCCCGGGACGCATTCGTCATCGCCGACGCCGCCCGCTCCCTGCGACCCGTGGATGTCGGCGACGACGCCCTGGCCGAACTGGAGGTGCTGATCGGGTTCGACGACGACCTCGCCGGCGAAGCCACCCGCATCAGCAACCGCATCCGCGGCCTGCTGATCTGCCTGGCCCGCCACCGCTGCGACGTCCTCTACGCCATGCTCCGAAACGGCACCCACTACCGCCATCCCGAATCAGCTCCAGCCCCTGCCGCGGCTTGACAGCCCCATAGGGACACCCCCCAGGGAAGGGCGGGGAGTTTCCGGAGGTCTGTGCCGCGGCCGGGCGCAGTTCAAGTGAGAGCGCCGCCGGCCGGCGGGCCGTCGAGGAGGGTCAGCTTCACCGCACCGGCGGGAGGAAACCGATCCGCTGGTACGTCTTGGCCAGCGTCTTCGACGCCACCTCGCGGGCGCGCTCGGCGCCCGCCGCGAGAACCTTGTCCAGCTCCGCCACGTCGTCCAAATAGGACTTCGCGCGCTCCTGGATCGGGGTCACCCACTCGACGAACACCTCGCCGAGGTCCTTCTTCAGGTCGCCGTAGCCCTTGCCCTCGTACGCCGCTTCCAGGTCCGGGATCGTGCGGTCGGTCAGGGCCGAGTAGATCGTCAGCAGGTTCGACACGCCCGCCTTGTTCTCCACGTCGAACTTGACTTCGCGGCCCGTGTCGGTGACCGCCGAGCGGATCTTCTTCGCCGAGCGCTTCGGGTCCTCGAGCAGCTCGATGATGCCGTTGACGTTGGACGCCGACTTGCTCATCTTGGCCGTCGGTTCCTGGAGGTCGTAGATCTTCGCCGTGTCCTTGATGATGTACGGCTCCGGCACCACGAACGTCTTGCCCAGCCGGTTGTTGAAGCGCTGCGCGAGGTCGCGCGTCAGCTCCAGGTGCTGCCGCTGGTCCTCGCCGACCGGGACCGCGTCGGCCTGGTAGAGCAGGATGTCCGCCGCCTGCAGCACCGGGTACGTGAACAAGCCCACGCTGGAGCGGTCGGACCCCTGCTTCGCCGACTTGTCCTTGAACTGCGTCATCCGGCCGGCCTCGCCGAAGCCGGTCTGGCATTCGAGGACCCAGCTCAGCTGCGCGTGCTCCGGGACGTGGCTCTGCACGAACAGGGCACTGCGCTGCGGGTCGATGCCGATGGCGAGCAGCTGCGCGGCCGAGACGCGGGTGCGCTGCCGCAGCACCTTCGGGTCCTGCTCGACGGTGATCGCGTGCAGGTCGACCACCGAATAGAACGTTTCGTGCGTGTCCTGCAGCTTCACCCACTGGCGCAGCGCGCCGAGGTAGTTGCCGAGGTGGAACGAGTCGGCGGTGGGCTGGATCCCGGACAGGACCCGCGGGCGGCGCTCTGCTGCGACGGTCTGCTCTTCGGACACGTCAGGATTCTTCCAGGCCGGGCCGGCCGGCGGGCGGCGAGGGCCCTCAGGCGTGCGGACGCTGCGCCAGGAACGGGCGCGTCGGCGTGACGTCGGGGTCGGCGAGCACGGCTTCGGCCATCGCCGTGACCGGGCCCGGGACCGCCGGCAGCACCGGGGTGACCTCGGCGATCGCCGCGGCGGCGCGGGTCTTGCGGCGCTGGCGCAGCACACCCAGCGTCATGCCGACGATGCCGAGCGCGACCGCGACCAGGCCGACCGGGCCGAGCAGGCCGAAGGTCTGCGCGTTGGTGTCGGCCTGCGCCGTCGTCGTGACGGCGGCGAACGCGCTGCCGCCGGCCAGGAGCAGGCCGGCCGGGACGAGCGCGAGCACCACGACCGCGCGGGAACCGCGCAGGGTGGACCGCAACAGGGTTCGACCTGAGTTGCGCACCGGAGTGCCTCCTGCGAGTGACGAGCGCTGCGTCCCACCCGAGGGATCACCCATCCGAGTGAGGCGCGGCGTGCTACTGGTCAAAAAACTACCGAGCGTGTCAAGACCTGCCGGTACTGATCAACTGGGAAGCGAGAGTAGCGCTCAATCCGTAATACGCCCACAGCGCCCCCGGAGTTCATTCGCGCCACCCTGGTGGGTGAGTCCGCTACTACTTGAAGTAGAGCGTGACCGGAGAGTGTCCGATCGAGTGTCACCCGTCCTGCGCAGCATCGGCTCACGCTGCGACGTTTGCCGCAGTGGCGACTGCTCCGATCGCGTCCTCCTGTTCGGAAAACTTTTCACCGGATAGTGATTGGTCTATACCTCTTGGAGTAGTCCCCGAGCCCGCCGGACCGCGCACGACGGGCCTGACAAGAGGAGTTCAGATGGCGATCACCCGCTACCTCAAGCGCGCCGCAGTGGCGATGAGCGCGCTCGCCGCGGCCGTCACGCTGGCCGCCCCGGCGTCCGCCGCGTCCTTTGTGGTCAGTGAAGCCCAGTTCGACCAGATGTTCCCCGGCCGCAACGCTTTCTACACCTACAGCGGCCTCACCGCGGCACTGTCGGCGTACCCCGGCTTCGCGAACACCGGCGACGACACCGTCCAGAAGCAGGAAGCCGCCGCGTTCCTCGCGAACGTCAGCCACGAAACCGGCGGGCTGGTGTACGTCGTGGAGCAGAACACCGCGAACTACCCGCACTACTGCGACACGAGCCAGCCGTACGGCTGCCCGGCGGGCACCGCGGCGTACTACGGCCGCGGCCCGATCCAGCTCAGCTGGAACTTCAACTACAAGGCGGCAGGCGACGCGCTCGGCATCGACCTGCTCGGCAACCCCTACCTCGTCGAGCAGGACACGGCCGTCGCGTGGCAGACGGGGCTCTGGTACTGGAACACCCAGAGCGGCCCGGGCACGATGACGCCGCACGACGCGATGATCGACCAGCGCGGCTTCGGCGAGACCATCCGCAGCATCAACGGCTCGATCGAGTGCAACGGCGGCAACCCGGCCCAGGTGCAGAGCCGGATCGACCTGTACACGCGGTTCGCCGGCATCCTCGGCGTCCCGACCGGCGGCAACCTCTCCTGCTGAGCCGGGTCAGCGCGGGAAGTCGATGTCGTAGGTCGCGGTGACCGGCGCGTGGTCGGACCAGCGCTGGTCGTACGCGGCCGCCCGCTCGACCACGACGTCGACGACCTTCTCGGCGAGCCCCGGCGTCGCGAGCTGGCAGTCGATGCGCCAGCCGGAGTCGTTGTCGAAGGCCTGGCCGCGGTAGGACCACCAGGTGTACGGGCCGGGGCCTTCGGGATCGAGGCGGCGCTGGACGTCGGTGAAGCCGGCCTCGGTGTAGACGCGGCCGAGCCAGGCGCGTTCCTCGGGCAGGAAGCCGGAGTTCTTACGGTTGCCGCGCCAGTTCTTGAGGTCGACGGTGTCGTAGGCGATGTTCCAGTCACCGACGACGACGGCTTCCCGCCCGGCCGCGGCGGCCTTCGCCCGCAGCTCGACGAGGTAGGGCAGGAACGCGGCCATGAAGCGCTCCTTCTCGTCCTGGCGTTCGGTGCCGACGTCCCCGCTGGGCAGGTAGAGGCTCGCGACGACGACGTTCGGCAGGTGCACCTCGAGGTACCGCCCGCTGTCTTCGAATTCGGGCTCGCCGAAGCCGACCCGCACCTCTTCGGGCTCGACGCGGCTGTAGACGGCGACGCCGCTGCGGCCCTTGACGGCCGAGGGGGCGTGCACGGAGAACCACCCATCGGGTTCGACGACGGCGGCCGGAAGCTGGCCGGCTTCGGCCCGCACCTCCTGGCAGGCGACGACGTCGGCCTTCGTGGCGGCGAGCCACTCGACGAAGCCCTTTTTGGCGGCGGCGCGGAGGCCGTTGACGTTCACGGTGGAGACGGTCAGCACGCGTTGCACGCTACCGCCCGCCGTGGCGCGTCCCGCTGCCAGACTGCCGGGCTCGGGCGAGCCGACGGTGCCGGGCAGTTGCGGCGCGTGGCCGGAGCCCGGCCGCGCCTGCGCCGGATTCCCGCTCGTGCACAACGGTTTTTGCGCACCCACTTCCGGCTGGGCACCAATCGCGCTGGGGCTTCGGCGGCTCGCGCGGAGTTCGCCGGTGAGGTGCTGGTCGCCGAGGAGGACCTCGCCATCGCGCTTTGGCACCGGGCGCGGCCGCCCAACGGGCACGACCCCTGCCAGGCACGGCCGCGCCCACCCCACTCCGCACGGCCAGCTGTGCCAGCCCCCGACGCGCGGCACAAAGCGCACCCACCGCCGACCGGCCCGCCCCGCCCAACCGCCCACCGGCCCGCCCGGCCCCGGCGACGCCGGGCCCGAGGGCGACCGAAGGCGGGCCCGGCGTTGTCCTCGTTCGGCACCCGGAGCACCCAGTAGAAGCCGGCAAGACAGCTCCACCCTCGGGACGCTGAACCGACCCCCGGCCCAACCCCCGACCGACGCGACCGCCGCCCTCACGCTCCGACCCCCGTCTGAGCGCGTCCCCAGGGCTCGATCCCGCCCAAGCAACCTCTGCCAAGCCCGCGAGACTCCCCCTGGAGACCTCGCGGACACCACCGGCTCGCACCGCGATTCAGTTGTCGCCCGCCCCCGGACGTCCCCTCCTTCCCCGGCGCCGTAACGCCGCCACCTGCGGTTTCAACCGAGATCAGTTCTAGCACCCACCACCGACAAAAACCGGCCCTTGACCGCCGAAGCTACGAACATTAGCTTTAAAGCTATGCCAAGTAGCCAAGATGTCCCCTAGAGCCGGCCTGACCACCGACGCCGTGGTCGACCTGGCCGTCACGATCATCGACGAGTCCGGTCCCGAAACCCTCACCCTCGCCAAGGTCGCCGAACGCGCCGGAGTGGCCGCACCCTCGCTCTACAAGCACGTCAAGAACCTCGCCGACCTGCGGAGGCTCATCGATCTGCGGGTAGTCCGGGAAATGGCCGAAACCCTCCGCGCCGCCGCCACCGGGCGGGAAGGCGGCGACGCGGTCGGGGCCATCGCCGACGCCTACCGCCGCTACCTGCAGGACCACCCGCACCGCAGCCACGCCCTCGTCACCGCTCCCGACGAATCCGACGTCGAACTCAGCCGGGCCACGCACGCCGTTGCCGAGGTCGTCTTCGCCGTTCTGCGGCCGTTCGGCTTCGACCACGCCCAAGCCGTGCACGGCACGCGGTGCCTCCGGGCCGCCGTCCAAGGCTTCGCCGGGCTCGAAGCGTCCGGCGGGTTCGGCCGGCCGGAAGACGTCGACCAGAGCTTCGAAGTCCTGAAGACCATGCTGGTCCAAGGCCTCACGGCCTACGCACGGAAAGCAGAAGAATGAGCTTCTTCCTCGGTGTTCTCCTCTTCACCGTCGGGCTCGGTGTGCTCGACGCCCGCTTCCCCTGGACGGAGGCCCGCAGATGATCGCCGGGCACTTCGGGCTGGCCGCCGCCGTCAAGGCGGGCCGTCCGGCCATCCCCGTCTGGACGCTCATGCTCGCCACCGCCTGGCTCGACGTCGTCTTCGTCCCCCTCTACCTCAGCGGGATCGAGACAGTCGACGGCGCGGGCTACGGCGGCGGCGTCATCCACGCCGACTACACGCACTCGCTGGTCGGCGCGCTCGTGCTCGCCGCGCTCTTCGGCGCCGTCGCGAGCAAGTGGCTCGGCCGCGAAGCCGGGCTCGTCCTCGGCGGGGTCGTCTTCTCGCACTGGCTGCTCGACCTCGTCGTGCACCGCGCCGACCTGCCGATCCTGCCCGGCAACGCCGGTGACCTGCCCGTGTTCGGCTTCGGGCTGTGGCGGCTGCCCGCCGTCTCGGCCGTCGTCGAGCTGCTGGTGCTCGCGATCGGCATCGGCCTCTACTGGCGCGCCGCCGCGAAACGCGATCCGAAGCGCGCCCGGACGCTCGGCCTCTCGGCCGCGGCCTTCGGCGTCGTCACGCTCGCGGCCGACCTGCTCGGCGTCTGACGAACTCAGCAGGCGGAGCCCGCGACAGGCTGGGTGAACTCGGCCGCCACCCACTTGTTGTCGGCCACCTTCCGGAAGCCGTTCTGGACGCCCGGCAGCGCGTCGAACTGGGCGTCGCGCAGGTACTTGCCGACGACCTTCGCGTTGCCGTCGGCCGACTCGCGGGCGTTCAGCACGTCCGCGGTCACGGTCACCTTGCAGCCGGTGGCCGAAGCCCCCGAAGCCTGTTTGTTCGAGTTCACGTACACGATGACGATCAGGACGAGCGCGCCCAAGATGAGCAGAGTCTTCTTCGACATGCCTTCCTCCAACCCACGGGCCCGTCCCCACGCCAAGGGTAGGCAATCCTTTACCCGGACGGCAGCGCCGGACGTCGCAACCACCCGGAGGCGCCAGTGGCCCGCCCACCAGGTGACACCGCGTGATCACGCGAAAGCCCCCTCCCCGGCGAACCGGGAAGGGGGCTTCGACGAGGGAACTCAGCCCTGGGCGATCTTCTTCGCCAGGTTGTCGTCCAGCGTCGCGAGGAACTCCTCGGTCGTCTGCCACGGCTGGTCCTTGCTGATCAGCAGCGCGAGGTCCTTCGTCATCTGGCCGCTCTCGACCGTCTCGACGACGACCTGCTCCAGCTTGTTGGCGAAGCCGATCAGCTCCTGGTTGCCGTCCAGCTTGCCGCGGTGCTCGAGGCCGCGGGTCCAGGCGTAGATCGACGCGATCGGGTTGGTCGACGTCGGCTTGCCCTGCTGGTGCTGGCGGTAGTGCCGGGTGACCGTGCCGTGCGCGGCCTCGGCCTCGACGGTCCGGCCGTCCGGGGTGCGCAGCACCGACGTCATCAGGCCGAGCGAGCCGAAGCCCTGCGCGACCGTGTCGGACTGGACGTCACCGTCGTAGTTCTTGCACGCCCAGACGTAGCCGCCCTCCCACTTCATCGCCGCGGCGACCATGTCGTCGATCAGGCGGTGCTCGTAGGAGATGCCCTTGGCGTCGAAGTCGGCCTTGAACTCGTTCTGGTAGATCTCCTCGAACACGTCCTTGAACTGGCCGTCGTAGGCCTTGAGGATCGTGTTCTTGGTGGAGAGGTACACCGGCAGGCCGCGGTCGAGGCCGTACTGGAGCGAGGCGCGCGCGAAGTCCTCGATGGACTTCTTGAAGTTGTACATCCCCATGGCGACGCCGCCGCCCTCGGGGAACTGCGCGACCTGGAACTCCATCGGCTCGGAGCCGTCGTCCGGGGTGTAGGTCACGGTCAGCTTGCCCGGGCCCGGCACCTTGAAGTTGGTCGCGCGGTACTGGTCGCCGTGGGCGTGGCGGCCGATGATGATCGGCTTCGTCCACGTCGGCACCAGCCGCGGGATGTTCTGGATGACGATGGGCTCGCGGAAGATCACGCCGCCGAGGATGTTGCGGATGGTCCCGTTCGGGGACAGCCACATCTTCTTGAGGCCGAACTCCTCGACCCGCGCCTCGTCCGGGGTGATCGTGGCGCACTTGACGCCGACGCCGTGCTGCTTGATGGCGTTGGCGGCGTCGATGGTGACCTGGTCGTCGGTGCGGTCCCGCTCCTCGATGCCCAGGTCGTAGTAGTCCAGGTTCACGTCCAGGTACGGGTGGATCAGCTTGTCCTTGATGAACTGCCAGATGATGCGGGTCATCTCATCGCCGTCGAGTTCGACGACGGTGCCCTGGACCTTGATCTTGGCCATGAGCAGCGGTGCTCCTTCCGCGGATCTTCGCGTTCTTCTTTAAGTCTTCGCCGGTAGCGGTACAAGCGTACTGCTTGACGGAGCTGGATGGTTCAAGTAGTGGTCGGCATCAAGTCTCCACCCGCGCTTTGTGGCCCGGATCACCGGGCACGAACCCGCCGGTCAGCCGATCCGACCGCTTGCCGAGCGACCATCGCTTTCGGGCCTGAACCAAGGCACGATGCCACCCGTGAATCCATCATGCGGGAGGTGACGGCCATGTCGACCCATCGGTACGCCGACTTCGAAGACGACTTCGAGAACGACTACCAGAGCCCCGGCGACCCCGACCTGCTCGACGAACGGCCGCGCCGCGGCGCCGCGCACGTCGTCAGCGCCCTCGGCGGGCTCGTGCTCACGCCGGTCGCCCTCGGCCTGCTGAGCTGGGGCGGCCTGCGCCAGCAGCAGCTGATCCAGGCGACGCTGAGCACCAACCGCGACGCGCTGGGCATCGCGCTGCTGGCCGGCGGGGCCATCCTCCTGCTGGTCGTCGCCGCCCTCGGCGCGCTGTCGGCGGCCGGCCCGATCCTCGGCGGGCTGATCTACGGCGTGCTGCCCGGCGTCGCCGCGATGGCCGTCCCCGAGTGGGGGTTCCGGCTGGTCAACCTGATGCCCAAGAGCGACATCGCCTACGGCGTCATGGATTTCCTGTTCATCGGCGGCCTGCTCGGCGTCGGCTTCCTGCTGGTCGGCAGCGGGCTGGCCAACGCGCTGGTCCGGCGGCGGCGCGAGGGCTGATCCACGCCGGTGGCATCATCGCCGGATGGGACTGTTCACCGTCGCCGAGGCCCGCGACGAACTGGCGCGGCTGCGGCCGGTCCTCGACGAACTGGTGCGCGTCCGCGCCGACGCCGCCGAGCTCGCGGCGTCGCTGCGGCCGGGTGGGCGGGCGACCGAGCTGGGCGGGCTGCCCGAGTGGAAGGCCGCCCAGGCCCGCCTCGACGACCTGATGACGACGGTCCAGCGCACCGGCGCCGAGCTCAAGGGGTTCGCGCCGCTGCTGGTCGACTTCCCGGCCGAGCTGGACGGCACCGACGTGCTGCTGTGCTGGCTCGAAGGCGACCGGGACCTGGGCTGGTACCACCGCGCCGACCTCGGGTTCGCCGGCCGCCGTCCGCTGAAAACCGCTGGTGGCCCCGGCTAGGTTGAGGTTCGTGAGCGACGAATCCCGTGCCGCGTTCTTCGACGGCACAGCCGAGCACTACGACGACGACACCTTCCACGCCTCCGTGGCCGCCGCGCTGGTCGAGCCGCTGCCGCCCGCCCCCGACCTGGTGCTGGACGTCGCCACGGGAACCGGCTTCGCGGCGTACGCGGCGTTGCAGCTGAAGCCCGCGCGCGTGCTGGCGGTCGACCTGTCGCCGGCCATGGTCGCGCGGGCCGAGGCGAAGGCACCCGCGCAGGACCCGGACGGGCGGATCGAGTGGCGCGTCGGACCGGCGGTGCCGATGCCGGCCGAGGACCACTCGGCCGACGTCGTGCTGTGCGCGTCCTCGCTGCACTTCCTGGGCGCGGTGGCGTTCGCCGACTGGCTGCGGGTGCTCAAACCGGGCGGGCGGCTGGCGGTCTCGGTGGTGTCGGGCGCGCGGTTCAAGCCGTCCGGGCCGTTCGCCGAGTTCGTGCCGAAGGACCTGACGTTCCCGCTCGACGAGGCCGGGGCCGCCGCGCTGGCGAAGGACTTCGTGGACGTCTCGGCGCAGACGTTCACCGCCGACGACGGCGAGCGCGTCCGAAGCGTCTTCGTGGTGCACGCGACGGCCCCGTGACTCAGGCGCGGAAGTGGACCTCGCCGCGGGTGGCGGGGCCGTCCGGGCTGCCGCAGTGCTGGACGAACGTCAGGTCGACGTCGGCCGCCCAGCCGTCCGCGGCCGGTTCGAGCCGGTCGATCGTGAAGTCGGCGTACGCCTCGCTGCAGACGTTGCCGTGGGTGTAGACGAAGATGCCCGGTGTGGTCAGCGCCTGGTCACTCTGCCAGCGGAACCGAGCGCCGGTGTACGTGCCGGTGTGCAGGGTCTCCCCCTCCGGCGCACTCAGCTCGACACGCAGGTCCTTCAGCCCCGACTGCACGTCGATCTTCAGCACGCCGTCGTACTCCCAGACGGCGATCTCGTCGCCCGGCCCCGCGTAGTGGGCACTGCCCTGCAGCGGCCAGGCACCGTCTTCCGAGACGTAGTCGACCGTCTGCAGCGGGTCCGCCGACGCGACCGGCACGAGCGCCACGCCCAGCCCGGCCGCCGCCGTCAGGACCACGCACGCACGACGAAGTGGATTCACGGAACCTCCCCATCCCGAGCCGCCCTCCGCGGCTTTGCTGATCATGCTGGCAGCATCACCCGCCCGGGGGAAAGAGCAGTTCTACTCAGCGTCTGCTCAACGGTGCAGCGAAGCGCCCTTGAGGATCTTGTCCACGGCGTTCTTCGGCCCGTGCACCGCCAGCCCGGCCAGCGCCAGCTTCTCCCCCGGCACCGCGCGGACCGCCGCGCGGTTGTCGGCGTCGTTGCCGGTGTGGAACAGCTCGTCGGTGAAGATCGAGAACCGCAGGCCGCGGCCCAGTGCCCGGCCGTGTGCCGCGGTCAGGACGGCCGCCGTCCCGGAGAAGACCAGCACCGGCTGGCCGAACATCGGCAGGTACTCGGTGCCGTCGGCGTCGGCGTAGGGCTCGCCCATCAGCTCGGGGGTCACGTGCGCGATGCCGCTCACCAGGAACGCGGTGACGTTCAGCCGCTGCCAGGACGCCAGGTCGTCGCGGAGCAGGACGGCGATCTTCGTGTCGAAGGAACTCATGCCGGTCACGATCGCCCGGGCGCGACGCCCGCGTCTTGTACGTTCTTGACATGGCGGACGTCGCGGCTTGGCGGCCGGCGGTCCCGGGGATCGCCGAGGTCTTCCACGCGCGCTTCACCACGCACGCCTACCCGCTGCACACGCACGACACGTGGACGCTGCTGATCGTCGACGACGGCGTCATCCGCTACGACCTCGACCGCCACCACCACGGCGCGCTGGGGACGGCGGTGACGCTGCTGCCGCCGGACGTAGCCCACGACGGCCGCGCCGCGACCAGCCACGGCTTCCGCAAACGCGTCCTCTACCTGGACACCCCGGTGCTGGGCGAAGACCTGATCGGCGCGGCGGTCGACCGGCCGAGCCTCGCCGACGGCCTCCTGCGCACCCGCATCCACCAGCTCCACGAGTCACTCGCCGAGCCGGGCGACGCGCTCGAGGCCGAGAGCCGGCTGGTCCTGGTCGCCGACCGCCTGCGCACCCACCTCGGCAAGCCGCCGTCACACGAGCCGAAGCGAGGCCTCGCCGACGACCTGCGGGACCTCCTGGACGCGCGCCTGCCCGACGCGCTGACGCTGGCCGAAGCGGGCGAGACGCTCGGCGCGCACCCGGCGTACCTGGTCCGCAGTTTCGGGGCGCGGTTCGGCCTGCCGCCGCACCGCTACCTGACCGGCCGCCGGGT
The DNA here is from genome assembly GCF_040610315.1 of Amycolatopsis sp. NPDC004169. Classification (NCBI taxonomy): domain Bacteria; kingdom Bacillati; phylum Actinomycetota; class Actinomycetes; order Pseudonocardiales; family Pseudonocardiaceae; genus Amycolatopsis; species Amycolatopsis sp. NPDC004169. Next base: position 76,257 of record NZ_JBEXMD010000042.1, on the reverse strand, counting down.
GGACCGCGCCCGCCGCCTCCTGCTCGACGGCAGGCCGGCCGCGGAGGTCGCGACGGCGGCCGGGTTCACCGACCAGGCCCACCTGACCCGGCACTTCAAGCGGTACCTCGGCACGACGCCGTCGCGCTACGCGAAAACCCGGTGACGGCGCCGTTACGATCCGGACATGGGGTTCCTCGCCAGGATCGGCGGCCTGCGGTTCGCGGTCGTCGTCCTCACCGCCATGACCGCGCTCCAGATGGCGCTGATCGCGTTCGGCAACATCACCGACTTCGGCACCAACCAGGCGTTCGTGCAGCACGTGCTCGCGATGGACACGACGTTCCGCTCGCCGGACATGATGTGGCGCACCATCACCAGCCCGGGTCTGCAGAACGCGGCCTACGTGGTGATCATCGCGTGGGAGACGCTGACGGCCCTGGTCCTGATCGCGGCGTTCGTGGCGTGGCTGCGCGGGAGCGCCTCGGCCCGGCGCCTGTCGACGCTCGGCTGGGTGATGTGGGTGCTGCTGTTCGGCGTCGGCTTCCTCGCCATCGGCGGCGAGTGGTTCCAGATGTGGCAGTCGGAGAAGTGGAACGGGCTGCAGCCGGCGCTGCAGAACTTCCTGATCGCCACGGTGGCGCTGGTCATCGCCCACCTGCCGGCGAAGGAGAGCACGTAGGAAGACGGGTCGTTGTGTCAAGATGACGGCATGCTGCGCGAACTGCACCTGACCGGCGACCCGGCGGCCGACAAGCTGCTGAACGACGACCCGTTCGCCCTGCTCGTCGGGATGCTCCTGGACCAGCAGTACCCGATGGAGCACGCCTTCATGGGCCCCCGGAAGATCGCCGACCGGATGGACGGCTTCTCCCTGGCGAAGATCGCCGCGACGGATGTCGAAGAGTTCGTCGAGCTGTGCGTGGTGCCACCGGCGATCCACCGCTACGGCGGCTCGATGGCCCGTCGCGTCCACGCGCTCGCCCAGCACATCATCGAGAACTACGACGGCCGCACCGAGGGCATGTGGCTCGACGGCCGCCCGAAGCCGGACGGTCCCGAGGTGCTGAAGCGGCTTCGGGCGTTGCCGGGGTTCGGCGAGCAGAAGGCCAAGATCTTCCTGGCGCTGCTGGGAAAGCAGCGCGGCGTCCAGCCGAAGGGCTGGCGCGAGGCGGCCGGTTCGTACGGCGACCGGGGGTCACGGCGGTCCATCGCCGACGTCACCAGCGCCGAGACGCTCGCGCAGGTGCGCGCGTTCAAGAAGGCCGCCAAGGCCGCGACGAAGGCCGGCTAGCGACCGTCCACTCGAGACTCGTCAGACCAGCCGGTCAGCCTCCTCGGCCGGCTCGACGCCGACCACCTTCGTGCCCGCCGCCCGTTCGCGGGTCAGCCGGCGCCCGTTCGCGGGGACCGGACACCCGCTTTCGCTCCGCGAAGTCCAGGCCCACGCCGACTAGACGGCGACCTGTTCCCGAGGCGCGCGGACCCGCCCCCACGCCGAACCCACCAGCAGCAGGGCGACGAGGGTGAGCGCGGCCGCGACCTCGGGCAGCAGCAGCGGGCCGCCCGAAGCGAGCACCGCTCCCCCGGCCACGCCGGACAGGCCGACGCCGAGGTAGATCGCGGACGCGTTGAGGGAGAGCACCAGGCCCGCGTGGCCCGGGGACAGCTCGATCAGGCGGTGCTGCACCGGCGGGCTGAACGACCAGGTCGCCACGCCCCACACGAACAGCGCGACACCCGCCGTGATCGGCGTCGTCGTCGCGATCGGCAACAAGGCCAGCACGACGGTGAGGACGGCCGTCACGACCAGCAGCGGCGTACGCGAACCCCAGCGGTCGGTGGCGCGGCCGGCGGCGAAGTTGCCGATCGCGCCGCCGACGCCGTAGCAGAACAGCAGCACCGTCACGGTCGTGCCGTGCACGCCCGCGGTCGCGGCCAGCAGCGGCGACACGAACGTGTAGACCATGAATGCGGCCAGGCAGCCGAGAACCGTCACGGCCAGCATGACGAGCACGCGCGGGTCGCGGCCCGCGGCGAACCGCTCGGCCAGGCCCACCCGCGGGGGCGCCGCGACCGTGGGCAGTGCGAGCCGCACGGCCAGCGCGCTCGCCAGCGAGAACGCGGCGACCAGCGCGAACGCCGTCCGGTAGCCGAGGTGCTGCGAGATGAGGCTCCCGAGCGGGACGCCGAAGATGAGCGCGACCGTCAGCCCGCCGAACACCATCGCGACCGCGCGGCCCCGGCGTTCCGGCACGGTCAGCTCGGCCGCCACGGCGCTCGCCGCCGGCGTGAACACGGCGGCGCCGACCGCGGTCACCACCCGGGCGACCAGCAGGGAGCCGTAGCCGGGCGCGAGCGCGGCGAACAGGTTGCCGGCACCGGTGACGGCGAGCGCGGCGACCAGCAGCGTCCGGCGTTCCCAGGTGCCGGTGGCCGCGGCGAACAGCGGCGAGCCGACCGCGTACGCGATGGCGAACGCGGTCACGAGCTGCGCGGCGGCGGTGGCCGAGACGTGCAGCTCACCGGTCAGCGCGGGCAGCAGCCCGGCGACGATGTAGCCGCTGGTCCCGACGCCGAAGGCGCCGAACGCGAGGACCGAGATCCTCGAAGGAGCAGGTGCGGACATGGGCTGGGCCCCCAAGCGAAGCAGGGATAAGTTCGACGAACGTCGTAGTTCGACAGTCACCGTACTACGAGTCGCCACCGAATTTCGACCGGCGTCGTACAATGCGTCCATGGCCAAGACCGACACCCTGCCCCCGATCGCCCACCCGGCCCGGGAGGAGATCACCGTCGAAGGCGTGCTCCGCGCCCTCGCCGACCCGGTGCGGCTGGCCATCGTGCGGCAACTGGCGGGCACCGATCAGGAGATCGCGTGCGGCGGGCTCACCGTGCCGGTGACGAAGTCCACACTCACCCACCACTTGAGCATCCTGCGCCAGGCCGGCGTCGTGGCCGGCCGCCAGGAGGGCACCACGCGGTTCAACTCGTTGCGGCGCAACGATCTTGACGCCCTGTTCCCGGGCCTGCTGAACGGCGTGCTGGCCGCTCCGCGCTGATCAGGGCGTTACGGTGTGGATCGTCACCCGATATCGGGATGACAACCGGCCCCCTCGCTTGTTGGACTGAGCGAAGGCAGCTCACGGCGCTGGGGCCGATCGGCTGTCTTTATTTATGCCCCCTTACTGAACCGATCCAGAAACCAGGCTCAGTAATCGTTTACCCACCTTGGAAGGAGTGCCGTGCCCGTCGCGCTGCTCGCGCTCGCCATCGGAGCTTTCGGCATCGGGACCACCGAGTTCGTCATGATGGGCGTGCTGCCCCAGGCGGCCGCCGACTTCGGCGTCGACATCCCGACCGCCGGCCACCTCATCTCCGCCTACGCCCTCGGCGTCGTCGTGGGCGCCCCGCTGCTCACCGCGGTCGCCGTCCGGCTGCCACGCAAGACCATGCTGCTGGCCATGATGGGCCTGTTCACGCTGGGCAACGCCCTCTTCGCGCTCTCGCCGAACCAGGAGTTCGGCGTCGCGTTCCGGTTCCTGGCCGGCCTGCCCCACGGCGCGTTCTTCGGCGCCGGGGCGGTCGTCGCCTCCAGCCTCGTCGCCCAGGGCGACCGCGCCAAGGCCGTGTCGCTGATGTTCCTCGGCCTGACCCTGGCCAACGTCATCGGCGTGCCGCTGGGCACGCTGCTCGGCCAGCAGGTCGGCTGGCGCGCCACGTTCGGCGTCGTCGCCGTGATCGGCCTGGTCGCGGCCGCGGCCATCGGGAAGCTGGTGCCGCACCAGGGCAAGCCCGCCGACGCCTCGCTGCGGGGCGAGCTGGGCGCGTTCAAGAGGCCGCAGGTGCACCTGGCGCTGGCGATCGTCACGTTCGGGCTGGGTGGCGTGTTCGCCTGCCTGTCGTACATCACGCCGATGCTGACCGACGTCGCCGGCTATTCGCCGTCGAACGTCACCCTGCTGCTGTCACTGGCCGGCGTCGGCATGACGATCGGCAACCTGCTCGGCGGCCGGCTGGCCGACCGCGCGCTGATGCCGAGCCTGTACATCGCACTGCTGGCGCTGGCGTCGGTGCTGGGCATCTTCACGATCACGGCGCAGGGCAAGATCGGCGCGGCGATCACGATCTTCTTCGTCGGCGTCGCCGGGTTCATGATCGGCCCGATGATGCAGGCGCGGATCATGGAGAAGGCGGGCGGCACACCGTCCCTGGTGTCGGCCGCCGTCCAGTCGGCGTTCAACATCGCCAACTCGATCGGGGCTTACCTCGGCGGGCTGGTGATCGCGGGCGGGCTCGGCTTGGTCGCCCCGAACTGGGTCGGCGCCCTCCTCGCGGTGTTCGGCCTCACGCTGGCGATCGTCTCCGGCACACTCGACCGCCGGGAAGCGAAAGCCGAGCGGCGAGAACTCGCCCTCGCGTCCTAAGCGGTCTCGAAAAGCGCCATTTCCCCACGGGGAAGTGGCGCTTTTCGGCGTTCAAGACCCCAGCGGGCCGCCGATGATCGTCAGGGCGACGTACAGCACCGCCGCCGCCAAGGACGTGAACGTCACCACGTCCACCAGTTTGCCTCGGATGGCCAGCAGGCCCGCCCGGGTCGTCGGCAGGACCGCCCGCAGTACCGCGGCGAGCAGGAGCGCCGCGCCGATCAGTGCCGCGCCCTCGCGCCAGTGGTACTGGAAGATCCGCAGCGCCGCGACGGCCACCACCAGCAGCACCGCCGCGAACGGCAGCTGGGTGAACCGGGACGGCCGGTGACCGGTCACCTCGCGCCGGTCCTCGGTCATCGTCATCGGCCCTGTACCGAGCGCTCCGCCGCTTCGACGACGTTGCTGACGAGCATCGCCCGGGTCATCGGGCCGACCCCGCCCGGGTTCGGCGAGATCCAGCCGGCGACCTCGGCGACTCCCGGGTGGACGTCGCCGGTCAGCTTGCCGTCCACATGCGACACGCCGACGTCGAGCACCGCGGCGCCCGGCGCCACCATGTCCGGCGTGATGATCCCCGGCACCCCGGCCGCGGCGATCACGACGTCGGCGCGGCGGACCTCGGCGGCCAGGTCGCGGGTGCCGGTGTGGCACAGCGTCACGGTGGCGTTCTCGCTGCGGCGGGTCAGCAGCAGGCCGAGCGTCCGCCCGACGGTGATGCCGCGGCCGACCACAGTGACGCGCGCGCCGTTGAGCTCGACGCCGTGGCGCTTGAGCAGCTCGATGATCCCGTACGGCGTGCACGGCAGCGCACCCTGCTGGCCGAGCACGAGCCGGCCGAGGCTGACCGGCGCGAGGCCGTCGGCGTCCTTCTCCGGGTCGATCCGCTCCAGGACGCGGTTCGCGTCGAGGTGCTTCGGCAGCGGCAGCTGCACGATGTAGCCGTGGCAGGCCGGGTCGGTGTTCAGCTCGTCGATGACGGCTTCGAGCTTCTCCTGGCTGATGTCGGCCGGCAGGTCGCGACGGATCGAGTTGATCCCGATCTTCGCGCTGTCGGCGTGCTTCATTCGCACGTACGAGTGAGAGCCGGGGTCGTCACCGACCAGGACGGTGCCGAGGCCGGGCGTCACCCCCTTCGCGGCGAGGGCCGCGACGCGGGGCTCGAGCTCCGCGAAAATGGCGTTCTTGGTGGCCTTGCCGTCGAGAATCTTCGCCGTCACGTGCCCCATTCTGGCAAAGCGACCCCCGCGCGTCGCTTCCAGGCGCGGGTGGTCGCAGCCCGTAGACTCGTCGCTACCCCACACGGTCCAATCGCGACGGTGCCCGCGATCAAGCTGTGACCTACCGCACGTCGCATCGCCCGAGGTCAGACCCGGTGCCACCGGGTGGCCGGGCGGCAAAACCCACATGCGGGGTGCACTCGCGCGCGCGAGCAGTCAAAATGTGCGGGTGGCACAACCGACGACGCAGCTGAACGCGACCGAGCAGGACACCCTGGTCAAGCAGATCGGACTTGCTCTGCTCCGTGCCGCCCCGCGCGACTGGCGCAAGGTCACCGCGGAGTACCGAGCCGTCGGCAGGTACCACGAGCTGACCGGCGAGATCGTCACCGAGGACGGCACGGTGCACGAGTGGCTCGCCACCCACGACATCGCCACGCTCTTCGGCAGGCTGCGCGGGGGCATGTACCGCGACGGCCGCGGAACGTGGTTCAACGCGCGCTACCAGCTGGACCACCCGTCCAGCTACAACCTCGAGTACAACCGCGACGAACCGGTGTGGAACCTCGCGCCGCCGCCGCAGGCCTACTCCGACGAGCTGCGGATGTTCCCGCGCACCGAGGAGAACGTGCCCGAATGGCTGATCCGGCGGATGTCCGGGCTCGGCCCGGAGCAGCCGGGGCCGCACTTCCGGATCGCCCGGATCTTCGACACCGTCGGCCCGGCGGGCCGCCCGGTGATCAACCGCCCCGACCTCGAGGTCGACGAGCAGGACCGCCTGCTGGAGTACCTCGAGCACGCGCCGCTGGTGGTGCCGGAGCGCGGCTACGACATCGACCGCCTCGCCGCGACGCCGGAAGCGACCGTCCCGGTCGCCTTCCACAGCGACGGCCAGTGGATCTGGCCCGCCGCCGTCAACTTCTACCTGCACAAGTACGGCGTTTCGCCCGAACCGGACCTCGTCGAGCACGTCCGCGCGGTCGGCTTCTCACTGCCGCCGGTGGACGAGCCGACGCTGCAGGCCGCGGCCGCGTACTTGACCCGGGGCAACCAGCCGCCGCCGCAGCAGCGCCCGGCCGGGCCGCCGCAGGGTCCGCCGCCGCAGGGCATGCCTCCCCAGGGGCCGCCCCCGCAGCAAGGCCCGCCGCCGCAGGGCGCGCAGCAGCAGGCGCCCGCCGGTCCGCCGCCCGTGGCGCCCCCGCCGGTCGCGCCGCCCCAGCAGCACCAGGAGCCGCCCGCGCCGGTGGAGGCGCACGCCCCGGCCGAACCGGAGGCGCCGGCCGAAGAGCACGAGTACGCCGACGAGGGTTACGACGAGCAGGAGTTCGACGACCGCTTCGCCGAAGAGGACCACCAGTACGGCGAAGAGGAGTACGCGCAGCAGGCCGAGCACGCGACGGGGACGAACGGCTCGTCGCCGGAACCGGGCCGGGTGCCCGACCTCGAAGAGACCGCGGAATACGTCCCCGACCAGCCGATCGGGCAGGAGCAGCAGCAGCCGCGGGACGGCGAGCCGTTCCCGCGTCGCGAAGACGAGCACGCCGCGTTCCAGCCGCCGCGGGAGGACGAGCACGCCTTCCAGGCCGCGCCGGGCGAGGAGGAGCCGCCGGGCCACCGGGAAGAAGAGCCCGCGGCGTTCGGCTCCGGCCCGGCCGGGCACGACGACGAGGCGGGACACGCCTTCGACACCGGCCAGGCGGACGAACCCGCCCACGCCTTCCAGCCGCCGCACCAGGACGACGAGCCGTCGCACGCCGCTTTCCAGCCGCCCCGGCACGACGACGAGCACGCGTTCCAGCCGCCGCACGCGGACGACGACCCGTCGCACGCGGCCTTCCAGCCGCCCCGGCACGACGACGAACACGTCTTCCAGCCCGGGCAGCCGCCTCGGCACGAGGACGAGCACGCGGGCCCGCCGGCCCGGCCGGAGGACGAGGCGCCGTTCCAGCCGCCGCGGCGGGAGCCCGCCGCGTTCGACCCCGGCCCGCCGACCATGATCACCCAGCCCGAGGTGCCCGGCGTGCTGCCGGTGCCGGAGCCGCCTGCTCCCCAGCCCGTGGCACAGGCCGAGCCGCCCGCGCCGCCGCGTCCGGGTCGCCGGGCGCTGCGCCGCGAGACCCCGGACCACCCGGTGCTCGCCGGCCTGCAGGCCAAGCTCGACGAGCTGGATGTCCCCGAAAGCGGCTACAAGCTGGGCGCGCCCGCCGAGCACGGGTGGAGCGTCGAAGAGGTCGAGGACGGCTGGCGCGTCGGCTGGTACGACGGCAAGCTCAGCAACCCCGCGGTGTTCGGCGACGCCGAGGACGCGGCCGCGTTCATGCTCGGCAAGCTGCTGCTCAACCCGGAGGGCCACGTGCCACCGGAGGAGCCGCCCGCCCCGGAGCCGGAACCCGAGCCCGAGCCGGAACCGGCGCCGCAGCGGGTCGTCGCGACGCTGTCGCCCGAGATCGCGACCGGCTCGTACCCGGTCCGCAAGCCCGAGCCGCCGGTGCCGCCGCAGGAGCAGACGGCGTTCACCAGCGCCGAGGAGCTCTTCGGCGACCTCGACGACGACGAGCCACCCGCCCCGCAGCGCCAGCCCGCGCCGGTCCCGGCCGGGCCGCCGCCGGTGTCCCAGCAGGCCGGGCCGCCGCCCGTTCCGCCCGCGCCGCCCCGGCGTGAGCCGCCGTCGGCGCCGACCGTCCTGGCCCCGGCGCCGCAGGGCGTCCTGCCGGTGCCTCCGCCCGGCCCCGCGGCTCCCCCGGCGCCGGCGCGCCGGGAGGAACCGGCCCGCCCCGCGGTCAACGGCGGTGGCGGCGGTGGCCAGCAGCAGTGGCCGATCGGCCCGCTGGCCGGCGAGCCGCCGCTGACGCTCTTCCGCGGCAAGGAGCTGCGCGAGCTGCCCGCGGGCAGCGAGCTGGACCGCTTCGGCGGCCCGAACGGCAACCTGACGTACGCGGCGGGCACGCCGTTCGCCGAGCGGTCGCTGGTGCCGGAGTGGGTCAACCGCCCGTACCACGTCTACCGGGTGCAGCGGCCGCTGGAGACGCTGGCCGGCGTCGCGATCCCGTGGTTCAACCAGCCGGGCGGCGGGTCGGCGTACCTGCTGCCGGCCTCGATCGAGGAGCTGCTGGCCGAGGGCGACCTGATCGAGCTCGACCCGGGCGAACCCCCGATCGACTGAAATCCCGCGAAGGCCCCGGCGCTGCCGGGGCCTTCGCCGGTTCAGCGGATGACGAGCCCGTGCGCGGCGGCGAAGGCGATCGCCGTTTCGACGTCGACCTCGGCGCCCCGCAAGTCGGCCTGGACCAGCGCGTTCGCGTCGAGACGCGCGCCGCGCAGGTCGGCGCCGTCGAACTTAGCGCCCTGCAGGCGGGCGCCGGTCAGGTCGCTGCCGCGCAGGTCGGCGCCGGAGAGGTCGGCCTCGGCGAGGTTGGCCTCGCGCAGCCGCAGGCCCGACAAGCCGAGCTTGCGCAGCCGCGCCCGCGAAAGTGACGCGAGCGAGAGATCGCACTCGGTGAGCGCGATCCCGCCGAACCCGCTGTCGGTGAAGGCCGAGCCGAGCAGCGAGCACGCCGTCCAGCGGCTTTCGGCGAGCACCGTCCGTTCGAAGGTGCACGAGCGGAACGCCGAGGCGTCGTGCCGGGAGCGCGACAGGTCGGCCCGGCTGAACACGCAGTCGTCGAAGGTGCAGCCGCGCGTCCGCAGCCCGCTCAGGTCCGCGCCGGTGAAGTCGCAGCCGGTGAACCGGCGTTTTTCCCACCACTGCCCGGACAACACCGCTTCGCGGTAGTCCTCCCCGGTCTCCAGCACGGGCCCAGGGTGCCACACCCGCGGCCGGGGCCGGCCGCCCGCCGCCGCCGGTGCGCACGAGCCGGGCGCCGTCGGTGTACCGCGAAGTGGCACCACCACCCGCACTCGCAGACGTCCGCGCCTGCGGTGGGAGGCGCGGACCTCGGGTACGCCGACCAGTCCACCTCGGCCGCGAGTGCCGCCGCCTGTCCGGCTCCTCCCCCGCGGCGCTGGTGCGGGTGGCCGAAAAAGTCGCAGACGCCGCCCACGGCGCCGGGCCAGGATCAGCGGCCGGACGGCACGCTGGTCGCGGACGTGGCGAGTGTGTCCGGCCTGCTCGACCTGGACCGGCGGCGGCTGCCCGACCCCGGCGTGTACTGGCGGGAGCTGGCCACGCGGCCGGAACTGCTGGGGCCGGCGCCGAAAACCGCGTGATCTTCGCCGATCCGCTGGCTACCGTGGCGCCGTGCCCGATCACGACTACGTCGATCCCTACCTCGCCTCCCTCTACGACACCCTGAACCCGCGCGAGAGCAGCGGCGATTTCGCGTTCTACCTGCCGATGATCATGGCCGCGGAGTCCGTGCTGGACGTCGGGTGCGGCACCGGTTCGCTGCTGCACTGGGCGCGCGAGTCCGGCCACGAAGGCCGGCTCGTCGGGCTCGACCCGGCCGAGGGCATGCTCATCCAGGCTCGCCGCCGGGACGACATCGAATGGGTGCACGGCGATTTGTCGACCGCGTCCTGGGACGCCGAGTTCGACTTCGCGGTGATGACCGGGCACGCGTTCCAGGTGCTGCTCACCGACGACGAACTGCGCACGGCGTTGTCGGCGATCCGCCGCGCGCTGAAGCCCGGCGGCCGGTTCGGCTTCGAGACGCGCAACCCGGCCGCCCGCAGCTGGGAGCGTTGGACGCCTTCGAACGTCTGGGAAGCCGGAGACGTCCGGACGTGGAACGACGCCGGGCCGTTCGAGAACGGGTATGTCAGCTTCAAGACGACGTACGAAAGCCCGAACTGGGACGCGCCGAAGTACAGCGAAAGCACGTTGCGCTTCCTCGACGTCCCTTCGTTGAATGAGTTCGTCGATCAAGCCGGGCTGGTCCTCGACGAACAATACGGCTACTGGGACCGCTCGCCGGTGACCGGCGCGAGCCCCGAGATCATCACGATCGTGCGGCGTTCCCTCACTTGAAGTCCCGCGACTTGGCCTTGATGCGCATCGGCAGCGGCTCGACGCGGTGGGCGAGGACGCTGACCACGCCGTCCGCCTTCTCCACCACCCCGCGGATCAGCAGCGCCGGGCTGCTGCGCGCGACGCGGTGGTAGCGCTGCCAGAGGCCGAGCGTGCAGATCACGTTGACCATCCCCGTTTCGTCCTCGATGTTGAGGAAGGTGACGCCGCCCGCGGTCGCCGGGCGCTGGCGGTGCGTGACCGCGCCGCCGATCAGCACGCGCGCGCCGTCGTCGAGGTCCGCCAGGCCGCTCGCCGGGACGACGCCGAGCTCGTCGAGGCGGTCACGGATGAACTCGGTCGGGTAGCTGTCGGGCGACACCCCGGTGGCCCAGACGTCCGCCGCCGCGACGTCGAGCCCGTCCATCCCCGGCAGCACCGGAGCCGGCGCGCCGACCAGCCCGGGCAGCTTCTCCGGGCGTTCGCCGGCGACCGCACCCGCTGTCCACAGCGCCTGCCGGCGATCCCCGCCGAAGCCGGCGAACGCGCCCGCCGTGGCCAGCGCCTCGATCTGCGGCGTGGTCAGCCGGACGCGGCGGGCGACGTCGGCGAGGTCGCGGAATTCGCCGTTGTCCAGCCGCTCGGCCACGATCCGCTTCGCGAGGTCCTCGCCGATCCGGCGCACGGTGCCCAGCCCGGTGCGCACGTCGTGGAACGGCCCGGCGCCCGCCTCCAGGGTGGCGTGCGGGAGGCTGCGGTTGATGTCCGGGCCGTGCACGGTGACGCCGTGGCGCCGCGCGTCGGCGACCAGCGACTGCGGTGAGTAGAAGCCCATCGGCTGCGCGCGCAGCAGGCCCGCCAGGAACGCGTCCGGGTGGTAGAGCTTGAAGTAGGCGCTGGAAAAGACCAGGTGCGCGAAGCTGAGCGCGTGGCTCTCGGGGAAGCCGAAGTTCGCGAACGCCTTGAGCTTCAGGAAGATCTTCTGCGCGAGCTCGTCGTCGACGCCGTTCGCCGCGGCGCCTTCGAGGAACCGCTGCCGCAGCCGGTCCATCTTGCGGTCCGAACGCTTCGAGCCCATCGCGTGCCGCAGCTGGTCGGCCTCCGCCGCGGTGAAGTTCGCGACGTCCAGCGCGATCTGCATCATCTGTTCCTGGAACAGCGGGACGCCTTTGGTCTTGTAGAGGGCCTTTTCGAGCAGCGGGTGGTCGTAGGTCCACTTCTCGCGGCCCTGCTTGCGGCGGATGTACGGGTGCACCGAGCCACCCTGGATCGGGCCGGGCCGGATCAGCGCGACTTCGACGGCGAGGTCGTAGAACTCGCGGGGCTGCAGCCGCGGCAGCGTCGCCAGCTGGGCACGGCTCTCCACCTGGAAGACGCCGATCGCGTCGGCGCGGCACAGCATGTCGTAGATCTTTTCGTCGGCGAGGTCGAGCTCGGCCAGATCGACTGTTTCGCCCTTGTACTCCGCGACGAGGTCGATCATGTAGTGCAGCGCGGACAGCATGCCGAGGCCGAGCAGGTCGAACTTGACCAGCCCGGCGGCGGCGCAGTCCTCCTTCTCCCACTGGATCACGCTGCGGTCGGCCATCCGCGCCCACTCGACCGGGACGACCTGGCTCACCGGCTCGGCGCACATGACCATCCCGCCGGAGTGGATGCCCAGGTGCCGCGGGAAGTCCTCGAGAGCGAAAGCGAGTTGCAGGACCTCGTCGGGGATGTCGTGGTCGTGGTCCTTTTCGGTGTGCTGCAGGGAACCCCAGCGGTCGATCTGCTTGCTCCAGGCGTCCTGCTGGCCCGGCGAGTAGCCCAGTGCGCGGGCGGCGTCGCGGACGGCGGACCGGGCCCGGTAGGTGATCACGTTCGCGACCTGGGCGGTCCTGAGGCGGCCGTGTTTCCGGAAGACGTACTGGATGGCCTCCTCGCGGCGGTCGGACTCGATGTCGAGGTCGATGTCGGGGTAGCCGTCGCGGTCCGGGGCGAGGAAGCGTTCGAAGAGCAGTTCGTAGGCGACGGAGTCGACGTTGGTGATGCCGAGCGCGTAGCAGACGGCCGAGTTCGCGGCCGAACCGCGGCCCTGGCAGAGGATGTTGTTGTCCTTGCAGAAGCGGACGATGTCCCAGACGATCAGGAAGTAGCCGGGGAAGCCGAGCTCTTCGATGATGGCGAGCTCGTGCTTGATCTGCGCCTGCGCTTTTTCCTCGTGGGCCTTGCCTTTGAAACGTTCCTGCGCGCCTTCTTCGGTGAGTTTCCGGAGGTAGGTGGTCTCGGTGTAGCCCTCGGGGACGTCGAAGGGCGGCAGCTCGGGGGCGATCAGCTTCAGCGGGAACGCGCATTCCATGCCGAGCAGGGCGGAGCGGCGGACCGCGCCGGGGTACCGCCGGAACAGGACGTCCATTTCGGCGCCGCTGCGGAGGAAGGCCGTGCCGGCGGCGGGCAGCCAGCCTTCGAGTTCGTCGATCCCCCGCCGCGCCCGGATGGCGGCGAGGGCATCGGCGAGCGGAGCGCGTTCGGGCCGCGCGTAGTGGGCGGCGGTGGTGGCGACGGTCGGGAGCTTCAGTTCGTTCGCAAGCTGCGTCAGGAGGTCGTTGTGGGTGCTGTCCAGGGGCTGGCGGTGATCGGTGAGCTCGACGTAGACGTTGTCGTGGCCGAAGCGGTCGATGAGGTGTTCGAGTTTTTCGGCGGCGGCGGCCGGACCGTGCGTGACGAGGGCCGAGCGCACGGCGCCCTTGCGGCAGCCGGTCAGGACGACGCACTGCCCGGCGACCTCCTCGGCGACCGCGCCGAGGTCGTAGATCGGACGTCCTTTTTCGGCCTGGTGGTGGATCTGGCCGGCGGTGATGGCGCGGCAGAGCGCGCGGTAGCCCTGGTCGCCGCGGGCGAGCAGGAGGAGGTGCTCGCCTTCGGGGTCGGGGACGCCGTTCTGCGGGCCGCGGAGGCCGAAGCTGAGTTCGGTGCCGAAGACGGTGTCGACGCCGAGTTCCCGCGCGGCCTCGGCAAAGCGCACGACACCGTACATGCCGTCGTGATCGGTGAGGGCGATGGCGTCGAGCTGCAGGCGGGCGGCCTCTTCGACGAGTTCCTCGGGGTGGCTGGCACCGTCGAGGAAGCTGAAGTTGGAGTGGCAGTGGAGTTCGGCGTAGGGGACGCGGACGGCCTCGGCGCCATCGTCGTTCCGCCGGGTGGGGAGGTCGCCGGGTTTTCGGTAGCCCTCGCGGCGACGGCCCCAGGCGGGGCTGTCACCGTGGTCGCCGGGAGGGAGGCCGCCGGCGAGGGTCCGGGCGAGGTCCTTCCAGCGGACGGGCGGGTTGTTCCAGCCCATTCAGTGACTCCCGGGCTGGTCGGGCCGATCTTGGGCGGCCCGGCGGCGGCGGTGCCAGCTGGAGGGGTGGTTCCAGCGGGACCGGGCTTCGGCATCGGACATGGGGGCGGCTGGTGGCTCGGTGGGGTGGTCCGGGGCTGCGGGGTGGTTCCAGCGACTGCGGGCCTCAGCCTCGGGCCCCGGGCTCGCCGCCGGCCCGGTGCGGCCGCCGGTATTCCCGCAGGAGCGGGCGTCGGCATCGCTCCTCGAGCTTGCGTCCGGTGCTCCGGCGCGGCGGGCCGCGTTCGTCGGGTGGTTCCGGCGGCTACGGCCGTCGGCGTCGGTCATCGGGTTCGCGTCCGGTGGCTGCGCGCGGCGGGCGGCGTTCGTCGGGTGGTTCCAGCGGCTGCGGGCCTCCGCGTCACTGATGCGGGCCGCGTCCGGTGTCGCGGTGCGGTGTGGCGGGGTCCAGCGGAGCTCGATTCCGCTCATGCGGCAGCCGTTCTCGCGCGACGGGCGCGGGACCGGGAGCGCGATCACCGGGCAGACCCAGTCGTCGTCGGCCGGGGTTTGCGGTAGCTCGCCGCGGACCGTCCAGCGGTCGGGGGTGTCCGGCCGCTCGTTCGTGGCCGGCTCGGGGATCTCGCGCAGCCACTCGCGTTCCTCCGAGGCCACGCGGGGCGTGGCCTCGGGCTCGGCTCGGAGCCAGTTGCGCAGCTTGCGTGCGTAGTCCTCGTCCATGCTCAGTCGTACACTCCCTCGACCGTCCACAGTGGTTTTTCCGTGCCTGCGCAGTGCAGCAGCACCGCTTCGGGTGGCTCGTCCCCTTCGCCGGCCAGCACCAGCTGCAACCGCGCCCTGCGCGGCCCCGGCCGCCGTCGGTCGCCCGTCAGGGGCCACGGGCCCGCCCAGGCCACGACCTCGCGCCCCGCGCCGCCCGCGATCGTGAGCCGGCTCGGGGTCGACGTCAGCTGGTCGCGCTCGGTGATCCCGACGGCGCGGCCGCCGTCGTCGAAGACCTGCGCCGGGACCGGCCGGGCGAGGACCGTCGCCGGGGACGGCGACGGCAGCCGTCCCGGCCAGGTCGCGTCCGGCGGCGTCGTCCGCTCGCGCGGGTCGCCCCACGGCACCTGCCGGACCTGGCCCGCGGGGTCGCGGCCGCCGTCGAGCACCGGGGTGACCACGCCTTCGGGCCCGAGCAGGCCCTGGACCCGCACGAACGCGCGGGCCGCGCGCCGGTCGTCTTCGTCGGAGCCGCCGTTGCGCCAGAGGTCGAGCTGCAGCGACCGCCCCTCGACGACCTCCTCGGGTTCCAGCCGCAGCCGCACGACCCCGGACGTCGGGCGCTGCCCGGGCGCGGCCCGCAGCCAGCCCTCGAACTGCCAGCGCACGCGATCGGCGACGCCGGCGGGGGTCAGCGGTTCGGCGCACCGCCACGCGCGGCCGAGGTGTTCGCCGTCTTCGGTGACGGCGTAGATGCCGAGCCGTGTGCAGGCGAGGCCGTGCCCGGCGAGGGCCGCGCAGAAGCGCGTCGCGAGGCCCTTGGCGAGGAAGGCGGCGACGTCGACGCGCTCGACAACGGGGTCGAACTCCTCGGCGAGGGTGAGTTCGGGCGGCGGCCGCCGACGCAGCGGCGGCCGTTCCGAGCGCCCGCGCGCCAGCCGGTGGGCGAGCAACCCGGCCGTCCCGAAGCGGTTGGCGACGTCACGCTCCGACAGAGCGGCGAAGGCCCCGAGCGTCTTCAACCCGAGGCGGCGCAGCAGGTCGACGAGTTCGGCGCGGTCGGCGCCGGGCTGGTCGAGCTCGGTGACCGGGAGCGAGGCGAGGAAGTCGGCGGCCCGTCCGGGTTCGACGAACTCACCCCCGCACCGAGCGGCGAGCGTCGCGGCGAAGAGCCCTTCGGCCACCCCGACCTGACACTCGACCCCGGCCGCGGCGGCGACCTCGTCGAGAAGCCGTTCGACGAGCGCGTGTTCCCCGCCGAAGTAGCCGGCGGCCCCGTCGACGGGAACGGCAACCAGCCCGGGCCGGACAACCTCGACCCCGACAACGAGCCCTTCGACGGCCCGCGCGACGGCTTCGAACAGCCGGGCGTCCCGCCCGTCATCGGCAGCGAAGACGGCGAGTTCGGGACAGTTCGACTGGGCGTCCCGCCGCCGCATCCCCCGCCGGACACCGTTCCGCCGCGCGACGGCGTTGCAGGCAACGACCCGGTTCGCGCTGAAGACACCAACGGGCTGATCGACGGAGACACCACCGACAGCCGCGGCGGCGACGGCGGGCCAGTCCGGACACCACAGGACGAGCATCCGGGTGGGCAGGTCGGAGGTGGTCCGCTGAGCTGGGACGGTCACGCGCCCTCCCGGATCCGGCGGCCGCCCGAACGCGGGCGGAGGTGAGACCGGCTCACGTACGGAACCGGGCGGTTCGTGGCCGCGAAGCGCCAGCGCGCGGAGCCGGAGGGTCGGCTCACGTACCGGGAGGGTCGGCCTGCGTACCCGGAGGGTCGGCCCGCGTGCCCGCAGGGTCGGCTGGCGTACCGGGAGGGGCGGCCCGCGGAACCCCGCGGTCGGTCCGCGAATTCAAAGGGCCTCCCCGCACACCCGGAGGGTCGGCCCGCGCACCCGGAGGGTCGGCTCACGCACCCAGAAGGTCGGCCCGCCTGCCCGCAGGGTCGGCTGGCGTACTTGGACGGTCGGCCGACTTGCCCGGGGCCGGATTCCCCGTGACCGGGACCCGACCTCGCGTGATTGAGGGCGGAACTCACGTGATCGGGGACGAGACTCGCGTGATCGGGGACGAGACTCGCGTGATTGGAGGCGGGACTCGCGTGATTGGGGAGGCGACATGTGTGATTGGGAGGGACGCAAGCGTGATTGGCGGGGCATTGGGCCTGGGTGGCGAGGGTGGGAGTGGTCATGCGGTGGCCTCCTGGCGGGTGGGGGCCGGGGTTGCCGGGGTGACCGTGCCGTCCGGGGCTGGGAGGTGGAGTTCGGCCGCGAGGGGGCGGGCTGCCGCGCCGCGGCCGTGGGACCTCACCTGGACCCGTCGGGACTGGAGGTGGCCGTAGCCGGCGGCTGGGCCCGTCCACGGGAAACGGCGGCAGGACAGCTCCACGTCCGCCCCCGGCCAGGCACCCGAAGACAACAAGACCGCGCCGCGGTGACGGGCTCGGGCCGACAACCGGCGGGCCACCGCCGGCTGGAGCGTCTCCGCCTGGACCGCCACCAGGTCCACGCCGTCCAGCAGGGCCGCGAGCACCGCCGGGAGCTCCGCCCCGGGACGCGGGACCAGCGCCAGCCTGCTCACGTCCACGCCGTACTCGGCCGCCGCCGCGATGCCCAGGGACGGCATGCCCACCACCGCCGCCCAGGAGCCTGATGCCGTGGGCGCGGCGAGGAGGGCGAGCAGCAGCGATGTTCCCCCGTGGACCGCCACCGTGCTCCCGCGCCGGAGCCCGGTGTCGGGCAGCAGCCCGGCCAGCGCCGGGACGACCGGGAGCACCCTTCCCGTCGCCCTGGCCCGCTCGGCCTGGGCCGCCACCCGGCTCGCCGTGCTGACCCCGGGCAGGGCCGCCAGCCGGGCCACCGGCGGCTCCACCACAGCGGTCACCGCACGCACCTCCCCACCACGGACTAGGGCCGGCGGCCGAGCCTCTCCCAAAAACGCGACCGACGGCACTGGTTCGCCGCGGGGAAGGCGGCGGTTCCACATCGAACACCTGTTCGACGTAGTCCAGTCAACCGCGAACCCCCCGAGGTGTCAAGTCACCCACAAGTGGGGAACGCCGCGGACAGCACCGCCACCCCTGGGAGGTCGGCGATCTGCGCCGCCGAGGAGGCCAAGACGCCGGTGAGGAAGGCCGATCCGCCAACCGACGAACACCACGACCGCCCCCGATCCACTGGTGCGCCCGCAACGTCCGCGCGCCCGGGTACGCCGGCAAGGTAATCGAGTTGCCCGCCCGCCTGCCGGTCGCTAGACAGGCGGACGTGGAGCCCATCGACGCCCGCCCCGGAGACGTCCCGGAACTGCTGGTCCTGCAACGCTGCTGCTGGGTCCAGGAAGCCGTCCTCAACGACACCCTCGACATCCCCGCGCTGCACGAAACCCTCGAAGACGTGCGCGACTGGACGAAGACCTGGTCGGTGTGGGTGCTGCGGCAGGACCACCGGCTGGTCGGCGCCGTGCGCGCCCGCCTCGACGGGGACAGCTGGGAGATCGGCAGGCTGATGGTCGCGCCGGACCTCGCCGGGCGGGGCCTTGGCCGGCGGCTGCTCGCCCACGCCGAAGCGCACGCACCCGCCGAAGCCCGCCGGTTCGCCCTGTTCACCGGTGCGCGCAGCGCCCGCAACATCGCGCTCTACCAGCGCGCGGGCTACCGGCTCACCGACGCGCCCGCGGCCTCCGGGCACATCCGCGGCGCGGTCTACCTGGAGAAGGACGTCACACTGAGCGAAAAATCCGGTCCGGCCGCCTGACGCTGCGGCGTCGGCTAGATTCCCCCGTGGACTTGGGGGTGACGATGACCGGACCGTGGACACGGCCGATCCTGGCGGTCGTCGGCGTGCTCGTGGCCGTCGCCGCGGTGGCCTGCGAGGTACCGGGCGCCACGGTCGCGGCCCCGGCACCGACGACCATCGGCGCCCAGTGGCGCTCGTTCCGCGCCGACGTCACCGGGATCCGCCCCGGCGCGGACGACCACAGCCTCTTCGTGCAGGTCGCCCTGCCGGGCAAGGACCCCGGCTGCGTCCGCGAGCCGCGGATCGAACAGGTCGTGGAGGCGAAGACCGACGTCCGCGCCGACGTCGTCTACTCGACGCGCCCGGCGGCCGGCGGCTGCCAGGACAAGGTGCCCGCCGAGCTGCGGCTGACGACGACGGACCCGATCGCGGACCGGACGGTCATCCTCAACGCCGACACCGGCAACGCCTGGCACAAGCTCGGCGCGGGCTGGGGCCACTGCGACCGCCAGGGCAGCTGCGCCCCGCCGGCCGACCACTGTGACCCCGCGTGGATCGGGGCCGCGGTGTCCGCCGCCGCCGCGGAAAGCCCGGGCACCACGCGGGCCTGCGACCCGGCCTGGCTCGTCGTCGACTTCCCGCCGCGCCAAGCCGATCCGCCGTCCCGCACCGCGTTCCGCTGGAGCGACGCCGGGTGGACGTCGTTCGCGCAGGCCAAGTCCGGCGGTTGCACCGAGATCCGGGCGGCCGAGCCGAAGTTCCCGGTCGCGCTGTGCCGGGCGCTGCCCGCGCCCGCCTAGCGCGCCAGGTTCTTGACGATCTCCGCGCCGACGGCCTGCACGGCGGCGTCGGTTTCCTGCTGGGGCATCGGCGAGTTCGCGAAGAACCCCTTGTCCCAGCCGGACACCTCGAGCACGACGACGGTCGTGCCCTTCATGACGTGCAGCCGGGACCCGCTGAACGCGCTGCCGGTGGCGAGCCGGACCAAGAGCGCCTTGTCGCCGATGCCACGCACGTCCGTCGGCGGGATCGGCGGCGCTGTCGGCTTGAACAGGGCGTCCGCCTGCTCGCGCGCGCCGTACCCGGAGTACTGCGTGATCTGGACGTGCATGGTGGCGTCGCGGACGTTCTCGTCCGGGCCCGGTTTCCAGCTGCAGCCCTGCTGCTTGAGTCCCGGCAGGCCCTCGGTGCCCTGGCCGGCCAGCACGAAGCTCGGGAAGCCCGCCTTCTCCAGCACCGGCGCCGGGACCCGGCACTCGGCGGGCACCGGCGACGACGACGGCGCCGCGCCGGTGCTCGCGTAGTAGTCGCTCGCGAAGATGCCCAGCGGGATGCCCGCGCCGAGCAGCACGACGACCCCGCCGATGATGCCGAAGACCAGCCCGAGCCGCTTCTTCTTCGGCGGCGGCACCGGTGCGCCGTACCCGGCGGGCGGGTAGCCCGGGGGCGGATAGCCGGGTGGGTAGCCCTGCTGCGGCGGGTACCCGGGCTGCTGTTGCGGATAGCCCGGGTACCCCTGCTGACCCTGACCGTACGGCGGTTGCTGCATCGAGCCCTCCCTCTCGAAGCGCGGGGGATCAGTGCGCGAAGTGCCGCGTCCCCGTCAGGTACATCGTGACGCCCGCCTTTTCCGCGGCCGCGATGACTTCGGCGTCCCGGACCGAGCCGCCCGGCTGCACGATCGCGCGGACCCCCGCCTCGACCAGCACCTCCAGGCCGTCCGGGAACGGGAAGAACGCGTCCGACGCGCCGACCGACCCCTTGGCCCGGTCACCCGCGCGGGCCACCGCGAGCCGCGACGAGTCGACCCGGTTGACCTGGCCCATGCCGACGCCGACGGTCGCGCCGTCCGCGGCCAGCAGGATGGCGTTGGACTTGACCGCACGCAGCGAGCGCCACGCGAATTCGAGGTCGCGCAGGGTGCTCTCGTCGGCCGTGGCCCCGGTGGCCAGCGTCCAGTTGGCGGGGTCGTCGCCGGGAGCGTCGATCGCGTCGGCCGTCTGCAGCAGGACGCCGCCGGAGATCGGGCGGAACTCGACCGGGAACGCCGGGGCGGCCGGCAGCTTCAGCAGGCGGATGTTCTTCTTGCGCTGCAGGATTTCCAGCGCTTCGGCGTCGAAGTCCGGGGCCAGCACGACCTCGGTGAAGATCTCGGCGATCTGCTCGGCGGCCTCGCGGCTGACCGGCCGGTTCGTCGCGATGACGCCGCCGTAGGCCGAAACCGGGTCGCACGCGTGCGCCTTGCGGTGCGCTTCGGCGACGTCGACGCCGATCGCGATGCCGCACGGGTTGGCGTGCTTGATGATCGCGACGGCCGGCTCGGCGAAGTCGTAGGCGGCGCGGCGGGCGGCGTCGGTGTCGACGTAGTTGTTGTAGGACATGGCCTTGCCGTGCAGCTGCTCGGCGTGCGCCAGGCCCGGGTTCTGGCTCTTGTACAGCGCGGCCTTCTGGTGCGGGTTCTCGCCGTAGCGCAGGACGTCGGCGCGCTCCCAGGTGGCGCCGAGGAAGTCCGGGAAGCCGGCGTCGTCCGCGGGCGCGTACGCACTGGCGAACCACGAAGCGACAGCCGTGTCGTACGCGGCCGTGTGCGCGTACGCCCGCGCCGCGAGGCGCTTGCGGTCCTCGAACTCGAAGCCGCCGTCGGCGACGCGCTCGAGCACCCAGCCGTAGCTCGCCGGGTCGACGACGACCGCGACGCTGCCGTGGTTCTTCGCCGCGGCGCGGACCATGGCCGGGCCGCCGATGTCGATGTTCTCGACGCAGTCCTCGGGGCTCGCGCCGGAGGCGACGGTCTGCGCGAACGGGTACAGGTTCACCACGAGCAGGTCGAACGCCGCGATGTCCAGCTTGCGCAGCTGCTCGACGTGGTCGGGGTTGCCCTGGTCGGCCAGCAGGCCGGCGTGCACGTTCGGGTGCAGCGTCTTCACGCGGCCGTCCAGCGACTCCGGGAAGCCGGTGACCTGCTCGACCGGCGTGACCGGGACGCCGACGTCGGCGATCGCCTTCGCCGTCCCGCCGGTGGAGACGATCTCGACGCCGGCCGCGTGCAGGCCGGTCGCGAGGTCCAGGAGGCCCGCCTTGTCCGAGACGCCGATCAGCGCCCGGCGGACCGGGCGCCGTCCCAGGTCAGTGCTCACGAAATGTCACCTTTCGTCCGTCCACGGTGCAGCCACCGCGGCCGAGTCGCTCGATCGTTTCCACCAGCAGCCTGCGTTCGACGGCCTTGATCCGTTCGTGCAGGACGTTCTCCGTGTCGTCGCTCTCCACGACGACCGCCTCCTGGGCGATGATCGGCCCGGTGTCGACCCCGGCGTCCGCGAAGTGCACGGTCGAGCCGGTGACCTTGACACCGGCTTCGAGGGCGTCGCGGACCGCGTGCATCCCGGGGAAGGACGGCAGCAGCGCGGGGTGGGTGTTGATCACCGTGAAACGGCCGAGGAACTGCTCGCCGAGGATCTTCATGAACCCCGCCGAGACGACCAGGTCCGGCCGGTACGCGGCGACGGCCTCGGTCAGTGCCTTGTCCCACGCGGCGCGGTCGGGGTGGTCGGCGAC
Organism: Amycolatopsis sp. NPDC004169; assembly: GCF_040610315.1. NCBI lineage: Bacteria > Bacillati > Actinomycetota > Actinomycetes > Pseudonocardiales > Pseudonocardiaceae > Amycolatopsis > Amycolatopsis sp. NPDC004169. The sequence continues at coordinate 54,370 of NZ_JBEXMD010000042.1, read as the reverse complement.
GCGGACGGTGAACGACGGGATGCTCAGTCGCTCGGCGCGGGTGAGGGCTTCGATGCCGGTGCGGTCGGCGCCGACGGCGACGACCTTGGCCGGGAAGCCGGACCGCCCGGTGGCGTCCAGCACCGCCTGCAGGAGGGTGCCGGAGCCCGACGCGAGCACGACGAGCTTCACCGGAGTGGGCAGCTCCAACCGTTGAGACAGAGCGGGCTCCTTGCCGCGGGCGGTGCGCAGCCGGGCGCACGGCGCTTCACCAGGTCACGTAAACCCTAACGGTCGCCCTCGCCCGGCTCGACGTCGCCGCAGGTCTCGGTGCCTCCGGTCACAGCCTCGCCCGGATCCGGCACCGTTTCCCCCGGTTCGCCGAGGCCGAGTTCGGCGTCCGCCTCGGCTTCGAACTCGGCGTCTTCGTCGGGTTCTTCTTCGTCCCCTTCGGACGCTTCGAGCTCCTCGACGGCTTCGGCCGCTTCTTCGGGGTCGACGTCTTCGACGTCCTCGAAGGCTTCGTTCTCTTCGAGCGCTTCGGGCGGCGGAGCGGGCGGCTCGTGCTCGCCGGCGAAGAAGGCGACGAACGAACCCGGGATGACGATCCAGCAGAACGCGACGACCGAGGCGACACCGACGGGGACGCTCACCGGGTCGAACGGGCCGTCGCCCAGCCGTCCACCGGCCAGGGAGCCCAGCACGACGCAGCCGAGCGCGACGACGGCACCGGCGACCGCGACCGCGCGGATGCGCTGCGCCGGATCGGCGTCGGCCTTGCGCAGCGTCCAGCCGGCCAGCGCGCCGGTCGCCGCGGGCAGCACCAGCAGCGCCGGCCACCAGGCCGCGTGGTGCTCGGGCAGGCCGCCGAGCAGCGGGACGGCGGGCACGGCGCCGCCGTGGTAGCCGAACATGCCGACGGTCAGCGGCCCGATCGAGAAGCCGGGGCCGGTGACGAAGGACAGCGCCGCCGTGACGGCGTTCGGCAGGTACAGCACCGAGAGCAGGAAGAGGCCCGAGCTGGTGCCGAACCCGGGTTCGAAGGTGTCGGCCACCGTCGCCCACGACACCCCGGTCACGACGGTGAACACGGCGGCACCGCAAGCCACCAGGACGGCCAGGCTCAGCGCGCCGGCCCGCAGGCCGCGCAGCGCGAGCGGGTCGAGGCGGTCGGCGACGGCGTCCGGCAGCCCGCACGAGCGGGTGAGGCCGGCGGCCGCGGCCGCGGCGGCGAGCAGGCCCGGCACGGCGAAGGCGGTCACCGGGTTCGCCGTGACCGCCGATCCCTGCGCGCAAAGGGCGATGACCAGCCCGAACACCGCGTGCGCGCCGGCGATCGTGAGCAGCACCGGCCGGGCTTCGCGGAACGAGCGGCAGCCGAGGCGGCGGGCGGCGGCGGACGCCGTCCGCGCGGCCAGCGCGACCGCGCCCAGGGTCGGCAGCAGGGGCAGCACCCCGAGCGGGTGGCCGCCGATGCCGAGGCGCACCTGGTGCGCGGCGAGCCAGCCGGGCCCCGCGGCCAGGAACACCCCGGTGTCGGAGAAGGCGGCGCGGCCGGCGGTGAGGGCGATCAGGACCAGCAAGGTCGCGACGGCGGTGTAACCGGTGACCAGCGGGCCGATGGCGGCCGCGAGCAGCACACGCAGCCGGGACGCCGGGACGGGTGCGGCGCCGAGGTCGTCCACCGCTCCACCCGGCGCGTGGGGGTCGTCGGTGAGCTGCTCCATGGTCCGCACCCTGACATCCGTACTGCTCCGTCCGGGTGAGCCACGCCGCCGTGGGCCGCGGGAGCTCACCCGACCGGGTCGCCCCGGACGCACAACACCCGCTGTGACACGGAGCGTCACAGCGGGTGTCGGTGGAAGCAGCGTCAGCTGGACTTGCCGAAGCCACCGGGCGGCGTGCCCGGGTTCTCCGGCGGCGGCTGCTGGAAGAACTGGCCCTGCTGCGGGGCGTACGTCGTGGCCTGCTGCCCCGGCGGCGGCGTGGTCGACGGCGGGTTCGGCGAGCCGTACTGGCCCGGCTGCGAGAACGGCGCCGACGGCTCACCGGTCGGGGCGACCGGCCCCGGCCCGTGGCCAGGCTGGCCGAACTGCTGGCCCGGCTGACCCTGCTGGCCGAACTGCTGGCCCGGCTGGCCGTACTGGCCGCCGTAGGACGGCGCGGCGGGCTTCGGTGACGGCGGCTTGATGACGTCGTGCTCGATGAGCAGCGCGGCGACCGCGGCGAGCATCTGCAGGATGCCCAGGATCAGGATGACGGTGACGATGCCCGGCGAGGTCTGCATCCCGACCAGGGTGTCCAGGACCTCGAGCGCGCCGAGGACGCTGAACAGCGCCGCGAACGGCAGCGTCTTCGGGCCCTTCGGCAGCAGCTGCATCGCGGCGAGCAGGCCACCGCCGAGCAGGAACGTCCCGCCGAGGCCGACTTCACCGTTGTCGGAGAAGCCGAGGAAGTACTGCACGAGGCCGAGGCCGGCGACGACCAGGGCGAGCAGCAGCGGCAGGTTCTGGGGCAGGCCGCCACCGCCGGACGGCGCCTGGTGCGAATGCGACGGCGGCTGCTGCGCGGGGAAGCCACTGGACGGCGGTCCGGGGGGCTGCTGGCCGCCACCCTGCTGGGGGTAGCCGGGCCCACCGCTGGGGAAGGTCATCGGGTGCTCTCCTGTCGGTTCGACCGGCACCCCGGGCGCGCACGGGCGACCGGGGGAAGACGAGGCGGCTGGTGAGGCAGAACGCTAGCGCACTCCGCGGCCGCCAGCCCACCAGACGTGTGAATACCTCGCCCGGTTTCCTGCCGAAACGAAGTCGGGCCGGTCACCCGTGTGGGTGCCCGGCCCGACCAGGAGTTACGTCCCGGGCTCAGCCCAGGTTGTTGTACAGCTCACGCGCGAGGACAGCGGTCTCGCTCGGGGTCTTGCCGACCTTGACGCCGGCGGCCTCGAGGGCCTCCTTCTTCGCGGCGGCCGTGCCGGAGGAACCGGAGACGATGGCGCCGGCGTGGCCCATGGTCTTGCCCTCGGGCGCGGTGAAGCCCGCGACGTAGCCGACGACCGGCTTGGTCACGTTCTCCTTGATGTAGGCCGCGGCGCGCTCCTCGGCGTCGCCGCCGATCTCGCCGATCATCACGATGACCTTGGTCTCGGGGTCGGCCTCGAACGCCTCGAGGGCGTCGATGTGCGTGGTGCCGATGATCGGGTCACCGCCGATGCCGACCGCGGTCGAGAAGCCGATGTCCCGCAGCTCGTACATCATCTGGTAGGTCAGCGTGCCGGACTTCGACACCAGGCCGATGGAGCCGGGGCCGGTGATGTCGGCCGGGATGATGCCGGCGTTCGACTTGCCGGGGCTGATCACGCCGGGGCAGTTCGGGCCGATGATCCGGGTCTTGCCGCCCTTGGCGACGGCGTGCGCCCAGAAGTAGGCCGAGTCGTGCACCGGGATGCCCTCGGTGATCACCACGGCGAGCGGGATCTCGGCGTCGATCGCCTCGAGGACCGCGTCCTTGGCGAACTTCGGCGGCACGAAGATGACCGACACGTCGGCGCCGGTCTCCTTGATCGCCTCTTCGACGGTGCCGAAGACCTTGAGGTCCTTGCCCTCGATGGTGACGGTCTGGCCGGCCTTGCGGGCGTTGACGCCGCCCACGATGTTCGTGCCGGACTTCAGCATCTTGGTCGCGTGCTTCGTGCCCTCGGAGCCGGTGAGCCCCTGGACGATGACCTTGCTGTTCTCGTTCAGGAAGATCGACATCTCACGCACCTGCCGCGGCGAGCTCGGCAGCCTTGTCGGCCGCGTTGTCCATTGTGTCCACCACGGTGACCAGCGGGTGGTTCGCGTCGGCCAGGATCTGGCGACCCTCGACGACGTTGTTGCCGTCCAGGCGGACGACCAGCGGCTTGGTGGCCTCGTCACCCAGGATCTTCAGGGCCTCGACGATGCCGTTCGCCACCGCGTCGCAGGCGGTGATGCCGCCGAAGACGTTGACGAAGACGCTCTTCACGTCGCTGTCGTTGAGGATGACGTCCAGCCCGGCCGCCATGACCTCGGCCGACGCGCCGCCGCCGATGTCGAGGAAGTTCGCCGGCTTCACGCCGCCGTGCTTCTCGCCCGCGTACGCCACGACGTCCAAAGTGGACATGACGAGGCCCGCGCCGTTGCCGATGATGCCGACCTGGCCGTCGAGCTTGACGTAGTTGAGGTTCTTGGCCTTGGCCTTCGCCTCGAGCGGGTTCTCCGCGTCCTTGTCCACCAGAGCCTCGTGGCCCGGCTGGCGGAAGTCCGCGTTCTCGTCGAGGGTGACCTTGCCGTCGAGGGCGATGATCTTGTCCTGCGGGTCGCGGACCAGCGGGTTGACCTCGACCAGCGTGGCGTCCTCGGAGACGAAGGTCTCCCAGAGCTTGACGACGACGTCGGCGGCCTCGTCGATGATCTCGGCCGGGAAGTTGCCGGCCTTCAGGATCTCGAGCGCCTTCGCCTTGTCGACACCGGCGATCGCGTCGACCGGGATCTTCGCGAGCGCTTCGGGGCGCTCGACCGCGAGCTGCTCGATCTCCATGCCGCCCTCGGAGGACGCCATCGCCAGGAACGTGCGGTTCGCGCGGTCCAGCAGGAAGGAGAAGTAGTACTCGGACGCGATGTCCGAGGCTTCGGCCACCAGCACGCGACGCGTGATGTGGCCCTTGATGTCGAGGCCGAGGATGGCTTCCGCCTTCTCCTTCGCCTCGTCCGGCGTCTGGGCCAGCTTGACGCCGCCCGCCTTGCCGCGGCCGCCGACCTTCACCTGCGCCTTGACGACGACCTGGTTGCCGATCTGCTCCGCGGCGGTCTTGGCTTCTTCGGGGGTGCTAGCCACCGAGCCCGGCAGAACCGGTACTCCGTGGGCGGCGAAGAGATCCCTCGCCTGGTACTCGTAGAGGTCCACTACTCCAGTCTCCTGACGACACGCCACTGTGGTGGTCCGTTGCCGAACCGCGCTGTCGGACCAGTCGAGGTTAGCGACCTGCGCAGACGCCGGGGACTCCGCACCTGGTGAAGTCGGTCACCGTGCGCGGTCAGACGGTGCGTCCGCGGTGTGAGACCGCCCACCGCGCAACCATTCCACGGCTTTTCCGGGGTCTCCGGCGGCTTCGGCGGGCAGGACCAGAACGCCGTTCAACGCGTCGGCGAGCCCGGGCGGCGGCCCGGCGCCGAGCACGCCGACGGCGTCCGGGTCCTCCTGTTCGGCCGTGCTCCGGAGCTGCTCGAGCGTGTCCAGCCGGCCGGCGTGGACGACCTCCACGCCGTCGTCGCGCAGGACGCGGGCCAGCGCGACGGCGGCCGGGTCGGGCCGCCCGAACTCGACGAGCAGCACCCGCGGGCGCTCACGCCGCACGGCGTCCCCCGGCGACGGCGAGTCCGGCGGCGGCGAGCAGCGCGGCCGTGGCGGCGAGGGCGACCCAGAACCCGGTGGCCGGGCTGGCGCCGCCCAGTGAACCGCCGACGAGCGGCAGTTCGGCGGCGTGCAGCGCGGTGAGCAGGGCGGCGCCGGTGAGCAGGGCGGCCGCGGGCTTCGGCCGGGACCGCGTGGCGAGCGCGGCCGCGCCGACGACGACCACGGCGGCGGTCAGCAGGCCCCACGAGGGGGTGTCGAGGTGCGACCAGAGCCCGGCGGCGACGTAGCCGGGGACGGCGAAGACGGGCAGCCCGAACGCGGCGACGGCCAGGACCGCGCCGGCCGCGACGAGCGTGAGGTTCGCGCTCTGGGTCGTCGTGTCGCCTGCGTCTTCGCGTTCGACGACCCCGGTGCCGACGGCGGCGAGCGCGGCCAGCGCGGCCAGCACGAGCGCGGCGAACGTCCAGGCGGCGCCGGCCCCGAGGTCGTAGGTGAAGACGGGCGCGGCGGCGGCCGCCCCGCCGAAGCCGGCGAGGTTGCCGGCCTGGGTGGCGGTCAGCGCGGTGTTGAGGACGGCGGTGCCGGCCAGCACGACCCCGGCCCAGGCGACCCCGAGGACGGGCCGCGCGACGGCGGCGGTCTTCGGCACGAGCACGAGCGCGGCGGGAACGGCGAGCACGAGCGCGGCGGCGAGCAGGAACCACCGCGCGGGACTCTCGGCGGCGGCGCTGACCGGCGTGGCGGCGCCCGGGTTCAGCGCGGTGACGGCGACCTGCGGCGCCGACGCGCCGACGAGGGCGGCGACGGCGGTGGCGAGGCCGAGCAGGCCGGTGGTGAGCCGCCACCAGAAGAGGCCGGGGAGCTCGACGTTGCCGCCTTGGTCAGGGGTTTCGGCGCTTTCGTTGAGTCGGGTCGCGGTGAGGACGGCGACGACGGCCGTCGCGAGGAGCGTGAGGACGGGTCCCCAGGTGACGTGCAGATCGTCCCGGAAGAGCCCGGCGAGAACGGGCGGCGCGGCGACGCCGAAGGCCCCGGCGGCGAGCCCGCCGAGCGCGCCGCGGGCGGTTTGCTCGGACGGCGCGGCGAGGGCGAGGACGGCGGCCAACGGCAGGGCGGCGGCGAGCAGGAGGTACCCGCCGAGGGCGGGCCAGGGGCCTTCGAAGGCGGCGCGGGCGAGCAGGAAGCCGTTGTCGGAGTGGACGGGAGCGGTGAGCAGCCCGGCCCCGGCGACGACGGCGAGCAGCGGGACGAGCAGCCGCCACCGCCGCCGTTCGGGTTCGTCGTGGCTGCGAAGCGCCCGCCAGGCGACGACCCCGGCGGCCGCGGTCAGCAGGTCCCCGGCGACGAGCAGCCAGAACCCGCCGCCGACGGCGGAGCTGCCGAGGAACCGGTCGGGGAGGTAGAGCTCGGGCCGGATGGTGAGGGGGCCGTTGACGGCGAACTGGAGGTCGAGCACCAGCCGGCCGGGGGCGAGGGCGGCCAGGCCGAGGAGAAGGCCACCGCCGAGGGCGGGTTTCCCGGAGAGGGCCAGCCAGATGGCGGCGGCTGCGGGGGCGAGGGCGAGGAGGGCGAGGAAGGGCCAGCTGGTGAACCCGGGAGAGGCGGCGGGCGAGACGGGGGTGAAGGCGGCGGCGGTGAGGGCGACCGCGCCGGCGGCGGCCAGGGTGAGGGCGGCTTTGAGGGCTGGTGAGGGGTGGGTCTCGGTGTCGTCGGTCCAGGGTTCGGCGGGTTCGGCAGGGGTCGATCGGGTGGGGTTGCCGACTCGACTGGTGCTGGTGCGGCTGGGCTTGGGCTCGGCGGAGCTGCGCGGGGAGTTTTCGGGCACGGTGGGTACACGGCTCGCGGCGGGCACGGGGCTCGTCGGGGCGTCGGATTCGGCGGATTTTCCGGGCGCAGGCTCAGGGCGGGAAGGGTTATCCGCCGGGTCGGGGACGGTGGATTCATTCGCCGAGGCCGAGTTTTCGGACGCGCCGGAGCCACCGCCGACGGCCGGGACTGGCCGGGTCGGCGCATCGGACCCGGCGGCGCCTGCAGTGATGGCGGAGGTCTCGGGCTCGTCCCGCCCACCCGCGTGGGGCGCGTCGGACCGTGAGGAGGCGCCAGTGCGCTCGGTGCCTGCGGGGCCTTCGGACACTTGCGTCTCACCCTCCGCGGCCGGCACGGGGCGGGTCGGGGCGTCTGGCGCTGGAGCACTCTGAGCGGGGTGGCTGGGGTTCGCTGGGCCTGCCGCTTCCGGGCTCGGGACCGCTCGGTCCGAACCTCGCGCCTGGGGTTCCTGGCGGGGGCTGGGGGTGCTTCCGGTGGGGGGCTCTGCGCGTGGGGGCATCTTGCCCGCGACGCTAGCAAGTTCGGACCATTCCGCAGCGCTCGGCGGGCGTGAGTCGTCGGAAGCGCTTCAACTCCTCTCCGCAATTCGTTATTCCGGCCCGCGGGGCCTCTCGAGCCTCGGTTGGGCCCTTCGGCAGACCTTCACCACCCGTTCAGCCTGTAAGGCAAGTCACACCGAACGCCGTAAACCCCCTCTAACTTTGGGTGATTTCCACAGGTGAGCGCGATATCGACACCACCCGATCGGCCGACAGCGGGGGCACGTCTTGCCGACAGCGGTACCCCTTCGTTACTGTCCCGGGGTCCCCATTACAGTCAGGTCACGAAGTAGGACGCCGAGCAAACCACCCCCGAGGTTGGCTCACCGGGTTCCCCCGCCCGCAGTCCTCGACCCGGCTCCCCGACGATGGAAGGCCCTGTCTTGGCTTCACACCGCTCCCCCGGCGGCCAAGCTCCTTCCCCGGCACTGAAGGACGCGCTCGAAGGCGCGGTCGTCCGTGTCCGGGGTGCGCACCGCATCGCCCCGCCCTCTTCGGCCCTTCGCGGCCGTGTCGTGGTTGCCGCTGTTGCGGCTGGTGCGTTCGCCGCCGCTGCTGCGGGCTCGACCCTCAAGACAGTCACCGACTCGGACACCGCCGTCACCCCACTGGCCAACAGCCAGGACGCCAGCGCCTCGCTGACCGCGGGAGGTGCGGGCTCCGGGGGTGCCCCTGAGCTCCTGCCGACCGGCCACGCCGTCGACGCTTCCGCCGAAGCCGCCAAGCTCGCTGACAGCGCTTCTGTCACGCAGGCCCGCGAGCAGCGCGAAGCCGACGCCGCCAAGAAGGCCGCCGAAGAAGCCGCTCGGCCCAAGACCTGCCTGCCCGCGCACGGCACCTTCACCTCGGGCTTCGGTGCCCGGTGGGGCACGAGTCACCTCGGCATCGACATCGCCAACGCCATCGGCACCCCGATCTACGCCGCCTCGGACGGCACTGTGATCGAGGCTGGCCCCGCCAGCGGTTTCGGCCTCTGGGTGCGGGTGCAGCTCGACGACGGCACGATCCAGGTCTACGGCCACATGAACAGCTTCTCCGTCAAGGAGGGCCAGAAGGTCAAGTGCGGCCAGCAGATCGCCGAGATCGGCAACCGCGGCCAGAGCACCGGCCCGCACCTGCACTTCGAGGTGTGGCAGAACGGCACCAAGAAGATCGACCCGCGGCCCTGGCTCGCCCAGCGCGGCATCGTCATCTGATCCCGCGGGAACAGGCAACCCGGCCGTAGAGCGACCCGCTCCGGCCGGGACGCAGCCCGCAGCGACCGACGGCGAAGGGCGCGACGCGCTCCTCCCCACCCTTCGGGCCACCGGAGCAGGTTCGACCAGAGGAACTCCAGCCCCGCGGCCTCCCGCCTCGGCCGGTAAGGCGCGGGCGACCGAAGCCGACGAAGGGCGCCGAAGACACGCGCTCCGCCGAGCCGCTCGCGAGCTGGATCCGATCACAAGATCAGGGTTCACCGCTGAGGGCCAAACACAAACGCCCGGATCGGGTAAGGCTGCCCACTCGGGTGAAGGCAACCACGGCCGGACGTCGGCGAACGGTTCCGGCGAGTTCCGGCGAGCGCCGGAGTGACTTCCCGCAGCCGGATCGGTCGCGCGAGCAGCGCCGCTGGGCAACCCAGCCATGGCGAGGAACGCCGCCAGCCGAGCCAAAACCCGGCGAGCACCCGAGACACACCGCGCAGCCGGATCGGTCGACAAGGCACCACGGCCAGGCGACCGGGCACCGTCACAGAACGCCCCGAGCCGCCCAGAGGACTGCCGGGCTACCGGAACCTCATCCGGGCCGGGAAAAACCGTCCACAGGCGCCTCAGGGCCCGGAACCACCTACCGCTGTCCGCTCGGTAAACGGCGGATGAAGTACGCCACCGCCACCTGCCACACCGTGCACAGCTCCGCCCTCCCGCGGCGGACCGGCAGCCAACCCCAGGGCACACCTCCCCCTGCGCCCCCCGCGGAGCGGACACGCGCGGCACTCCGGGCCCTGGTCGTCCAGCGGCGTCCCCGGCCGCAGGTGACACAGCGCCCGTCCGCGCCGAGCTCGTGCTGCCTGAGCAGCGCTCGCCAGGCGGCGGCCAGCCGGCACGCCTCCGCTCCCGCACGCGAAGGATTTCCTGAAGCCCCCGCAGGTTCCCGACCCCGATCCGGAACCGTCGTCCCCAGGACTCCTCGCAGGTATTTCTGTACCCCCTCGGCCAACAGGTGAAACAGCACCGCGTCCACACCACACTACCCCCTCCGTCGAACCTTTGTTCGATCGCAGGGTCAGTTCTACCGGGTGGGTACGACGATTCCGGCGGCGATCGGGGAGATCGCCGCCGGATTCACTCGGACGGGTTGCGCGGGAGCTAGAGCTTCACCATCGGGACACTGCCGATCAGCATCAGGCGGACCTTGCCCGCCTGGCCGAAGTCGATCGTGGCCGTCGCGCGCGGGCCGACTCCGTCGCAGGAGATCACCGTGCCGAGACCGTACTTGTCGTGGCTGACGCGGTCGCCGACGTCCAGCTTCAGCGCCACCGTGTCCTTCCAGCCCTTGCCGAACGACGGCGTGCCCGGCGAAGACGGCGACGAAGACCGACGGCCGCCCCAGGTCGTCGCCGCTCGCGGGGTGCCTCGCGAACCGGAGCCGAACGAACCGAAGCCGCTGCTGGACGGCTCCAGCCGCCGCCAGTCGACCAGGTCCGGCGGCAGCTCGTCGAGGAACCGCGAAGCCGGGTTCATCGACGGCTGCCCCCACGCCGAGCGCGTGATCGCGCGCGAGACGTACAGCCGCTTGCGCGCCCGCGTGATCGCGACGTACGCGAGCCGCCGTTCCTCGGCCAGCTCCGTCGGGTCGCCCAGCGCGCGCATGTGCGGGAAGACGCCGTCCTCCCAGCCGGTGCAGAACACCACCGGGTACTCCAGGCCCTTCGCGGTGTGCACGGTCATCAGCGTGACCACGCCCGCGCCGCCGTCGCCTTCTTCGCCGCCGTCGGGCGAGGGCACCGAATCCGCGTCCGCGACCAGCGACACGCGCTCGAGGAACGCCGGCAGCGAGCCCGGCGCCGGGACGCCCTCCTCGACGACCAGCTCGGCGTTCTCGTCCGCGGCCACCTCGGCGGTGATCTCGGTGAACTCCCTCGCCACCGTGACGAGCTCGTCCAGGTTCTCCACCCGCGTGTGGTCCTGCGGGTCCTCCGACTCCTCGAGCTCGACGCGGTAGCCGGTCTTGTCCAGCACGGCTTCCAGGACGTCGTGCACCTCGGCGCCTTCGGAAACCAGCGTCCCCAGCTCGTCGAGCATCGCGACGAAGCCGCCGATCGCCTTGACCGAGCGCGGGTTCAGCAGCGGCACCCTGCCTTCGGTCGCGTCCCGCAGCGCCTGCGCGAAGGAGATCCGCTCGCGCTCGGCGTGCGTCGCCACGACGGCTTCGGCGCGGTCGCCGATGCCGCGCTTGGGCACGTTCAGCACGCGCCGCAGGCTGACCGTGTCCTCCGGGTTCGCCAGCACGCGCAGGTACGCGATCATGTCGCGGACTTCGCGCCGCTCGTAGAACCGCACGCCGCCGACGACCTTGTACGGCAGGCCGAGCCGGATGAAGATCTCTTCGAAGACGCGGGACTGGTTGTTGGTGCGGTAGAAGACGGCGACGTCGGAGTAGTCCGCTTCGCCCTTCTCCGCCAGCGCGTCGATTTCGCCCGCGACGAACGCGGCTTCGTCGTGGTCGTTGTCCGCGACGTAGCCGACGATCTTCTCGCCGTCGCCCGAATCCGTCCACAGCCGCTTCGCGCGGCGGTTCGGGTTGCGCTCGATGACGGCGTTGGCCGCGGACAGGATCGTCTGCGTGGAGCGGTAGTTCTGCTCCAGCAGGATGGTGTGCGCGTTCGGGAAGTCCCGCTCGAACTCCTCGATGTTGCGGATCGTCGCGCCGCGGAAGGCGTAGATCGACTGGTCCGCGTCACCGACGACGACCAGCTCGGCCGGCTCGACACCGGCTTCGTTGGGTGCCGTCCCGGCCAGCTCGCGGACCAGCGTGTACTGCGCGTGGTTCGTGTCCTGGTACTCGTCGACCAGCACGTGGCGGAAGCGCCGCCGGTAGTACTCGGCGACGTCCGGGAACGCCTGCAGCAGCGACACCGTGCGCATGATGAGGTCGTCGAAGTCGAAGGCGTTGGCCTGGTTGAGCCGCCGCTGGTACTCGGCGTAGACCTCGGCGACGCGGCGCTCGAGGTCGTTGCCCGCGTTCGCCGCCGCCGTCTCCGGATCGGTGAGCTCGTTCTTAAGGTTCGAGATGTGCACGGCGAGCGTGCGGGCGGCGTAGCGCTTCGGGTCGATGTCGAGATCCCTGGCCACCAAGGTGATCAGCCGCTTGGTGTCGTCGGAGTCGTAGATGGAGAAGCTCGACGACATGTCCAGCGTTTTGGCTTCACGGCGCAGGATCCGCACGCACATCGAGTGGAAGGTCGACACCCACATCGCGTTCGCGCGGCGCCCGACGAGCGCGGCGACGCGCTCGCGCATTTCGGCGGCGGCCTTGTTGGTGAACGTGATCGCCATGATTTCGCCGGGGTGCACCCGGCGCTGCCCGAGCAGGTAGGCGATCCGGCGGGTCAGCACCCGGGTCTTGCCCGATCCCGCGCCCGCCACCACCAGCAGCGGGCCACCGGCGTGGGTGACGGCTTCGCGCTGGGCGGGGTTGAGGTCGTCGAGCAGCTCGGCCTGCCCGCCGGCGGCGGGCTTGCGCACAGGGGTCGCGGCGGGGAGATCGAAGAGGGTGTCCATCGTGGCGTCCACGCTACCCCGGGTGGGCAGGAGTGCGGCACAGCGTGCCGAGGTGGGTCGGCGACGCTGCGGTGGGCGGGCGCCTCGCGCGCGGGCGCGGGCGCGCGGGGTTCATGGGTGCGGGCCTTCCGCGAGCGGCTACGGCGGCAGGCGTACCGCGGGGTGTCGCCTGCCGTCCGACGCGGTGCGGCCGCCGCGCGCGGACCATCGGCGGACATGGAAGACACCAGTTCCGCCCGCATCCGGGCCGCCGACGCCGACCGCGAGCGCGTCGCCACCGCCGTCCAGACCGCCGGTTCCGAAGGCCGGCTCACCCTCGACGAAGTCGAAGAGCGCCTCAGCCGCGTCTACGCCGCCCGCTTCACCGACGAGCTCTCCGCGCTCACCGCGGACCTGCCGCGGCCGGCGCCCGCCCCGCCCGGCTTCCCGCTGAGCCGGGCCGCATTGCGGCGGCATCCCGCGCTGCGCGTCCACCTCGCCGTCGTGGCCGCCGTCGCCGTGCTGGTGATCGCCCGCTGGGCGGTGCTGGGCGCCGGGTTCTTCTGGCCGGTGTTCCCGGTGTTCTGGCTCGGGGTGAGCCTCTTGGTTCATGCTCGGGTGCGCTCGGTCCGGGGGCGGGCCGGTGCCGCTGTGCCATACTGAGTGCATGCGGCACCACGCGGAGCGATTTTTTTACGGGACCCGGACTCCGGCTCCCGTGATCGCGTAGTGCCCGAACCGCCATCACGCCAGCCCCGGAGTCCACGGACCCGGGGCTGTCGCCGTCCCTGGGGCCGGTCCGGGTCTCAAGGAAGAGGTCCCGATGAACGCACACGCGACGAACGCCGACGGCCAGCCCGCCGAGCACACCCCCGCGGGCGACGACATCGCCGCGCTCCGCGAGGAGATCGACCACCTGGACAAGGAGATCCTGCGGCTGGTGAAACGCCGGGTCGAGGTGTCCAAGACGATCGGGGCGGCGCGGATGGCCGCCGGCGGCACGCGCATCGTCTACAACCGCGAGATGGACGTGCTCGCCCGCTACCGCGAACTCGGCCCGGACGGCCGGCAGCTGGCGATGGCGCTGCTGAACCTGGGGCGCGGACGGCTCGGCCGGTAACGGTTGCGGTGAATTCGGGGTCTTCCCCGAGGCACCACCGGCCGGGGTACGGGCAGACTGGACACATGGACTGGCTCGTGAACCTCATCGCCGTCATCGTCGCGCTCGTGAGCGTGCTGGCCGCGCTGGGCCATGTGGGGTATCTGGCGTTGCTGAACAACGCTGCGAGTAAGCGGGCAGGCGGCGCACCGGTCGCGCAGTACGTCCGGAGCAGGTGGGCCGTTGCCGGCGGTACCACCGCGGCTTCGCTGTTCGCCTGGTTGCTCACGGCCGGGGGACCGACGCTGGACGTCGTCGCGATCATCGTCGCCGCGGGTAGCGGCGTAGTGGCGACGAAGGCGCTGCAGTCCACCCGGGACCGTTACCGCACGGGAGGCTGAAACGCCTGATCAGGGCCGATGGCGCTGCGTGAAACTTCGCAGCGTCACCATCGCCCGTTCGGTCGCGCCCGACCGAGTGAAACCTCTGCAACTTGCAGGTTTGGGGGCGACTTTCTCCGCCGGATGCTCCTAGGGTTGACGGCGTGAGGACCCTTGCGTCTGGGTCGGGCGATGCCCGCGGGACGCGCGGGGGCAGTGGCCCCGCGCGCCTCCAGTCGCGTGCGCGTGCATCTGCGCAGGATTCCGAACAGGATTCCGCGCGTGAGGGTGCTCCGATCGGGTCGTCGTGCCGCCGGACGGCGTCAGGACCGCACCGCCGGGTGGTCGAGCCCACATGAGCCAAGGCACGGAGTTCCACGGACACGCCGCGGCGTCCGCCCACCCCGGGCGGCACCGGCGCGGCGGCGCGGAGAGCTGGACGCCGCCGCTGCCGCAGCACCGCCCGGTGCGCCACCGCGCGGCCGGAGCCGCGCCGGAGCCCGGTTTCCGGCCCCCCGAGCCGGGTGCAGCACCCACCGGAAGGGCCTACGCGTTGCCCCAGCAAGCCCCGGGCAGGCCACCGGCGGGCGGGCCGTTCGCCCGCCGTCACCCCGCCGAGCCCGCCGAGTGCGGGTTCTCCGGCCGGCTGGCCGGGCCGGAGGTGGACAGCCACCCTTTTCGGGCCCCCGCCGCCCCGCCCGATCCGCCGGTCTCCGGCTTGCTCCCGTTGCCGCAGCCTCGTGACCGGCGCCCCGCGGCGCCGCTCTTCCCGGCGGCGCACGGAAGCCTGCCGCTCGACGCCTTCGAAGACCCCGAGCCGGACGAGCCACCGGTCGTCGAGAGCCACGCCGAGCAGGTCGCGCGGCGGACCCGCGTCTCGCTGGCCGCGCCCGCGCCCCGGTGCGTGGACGTCGACGAGGAAGACGTCCGCATCTACTCCGCGCCGCCCCTCGACGGCCTCGGCGGCTTCACCATCGGGTCGGTGCCGGCGTCGGTGACGCCGCCGAAGACCTGGCGGAAGGCCGCCTGGTTCGCCACCGGCGCGTCCGGTGCCGTGGTCGTCGGGCTGCTGTGCGCCGGGTCCTTCCTGGTCGGGAAACCGCCGATGGACCAGGCCGTGCAGGGTTCCTGGCCGGGCTACCAGGGCGTGCCGACGCTCGCCGATCCCACCGGTGAGCACCGGCCGCCGACGCAGGGCGGCTCCGCGGCCGGACCGGAGAGCACGTCCCGGACGGACGACGACGCTGCCGGGCGGACCGCGGCCGGCGGCGGCGCCGGGCCGGTCGACGACGCCGTTCCCCCGCCCACCGAGGGCACCACCGAGACCGGCACGCCGACCACCGGCCCCGCCGGCCCGAGCGCGGCGCCGCGGAAGCCGCCGGTCACGCCCGCCCAGCGCGAGACGCCGGTCAAACCGCCGTGGTGGTACTCCTTCCCGCCGGACGCCCAGACCATGGGGGACAACTCGGAGAAGTTCTTCAACACCGTCACCACCGACCCGGCCGCGGCTTCGTCGGTGACCACCGGCCGGCTGCACGACCAGGGGCCGCAGGCGCTCGCCGAGCGGTACGCCGGCATCGCCTACTTCGAGGTCAAGAAGGTCAGCATCGACCAGCAGCGCGGTGTCACCGTCAACACCCTCGAGGTCACCCACACCGACGGGACCAAGACGATCGAGCAGCGCACGCTGACGTTCGGCGACGGCGACAAGATCACTGCTGACGGCCAGTAACCGCACCTGCACGTGCGGTTCGCCCGTTCTGATGCACGTGCGGTGCGCCGAGCGGTTATGCCTGGTCCGGGTGGGTGACATAAGCTGCCGCTCGTCGTATCGCGACGGCATTCCGGCGACAGAGCCTGGTGGTCGCCGTCCGCACAGGGTTACCTGACGACAACGAATCCGGAGACCGGCCACGAGTCGGCCGACCGGACCAACGGGAACCCGGCCGAACGGCCGAGTGCCCGTCCCCGGAACCCAGAGCGAGGACTTTCGTGCTTGATCGGCAGCGCACACGGCGTGAGTCACCCCACGCCGTCCGCGTCGAGGACGTCATCCCGGCCGAGATCCTGGACGGTGTCGCCGACGCCGACCGCGACCACCTCGAGCAGGTCTTCCGCGACCCGCAGCGGTTCCTGCCGGCGCGGCCGGAACCCGTCCGCGAGCCGGAGCAGGCCGAAGACGCCGGCGAGCCGGAAAGCCGCTTCGCGCGCCGCGCGAAGCTGACCGGGCTGGTCGCCGCGGGCGCGCTCGTCGCCGGCGCCGTGGTCGCCGCGCCGATGCTGACCAGTTCGCACCGCGCCGCCTCCTCCTCCGGCGGCCAGTCCACGCCCGCCGGGTTCAGCGGCGCGGCGGAACTCGGCGGTCTCGCCGTCCCGCAGCACCAGGCCGGCGGCAGCGCCCCGGAGCGGCACAGCCCGGCGACGCCGGGCCCGCACGCCGACACCACGCCGTCCGACTCCGCGAACGGCACCCCGCGCAGCCAGCCCGCGCCCGCCACGGCCAACCCGGTCCCGGACAAGGCCGCCGACGCGCGCAGCGCGAGCCGCAAGATCCAGGCCGTCAAGGACTTCTACGCCAAGATCGCCCAGGACTCGGCGGGTGCGCTGGCGCTGCTGAGCCCGGCGCTGGCCGACAGCACGGCCGGCGAACTGGTCCGCACCTGGAGCGCGATGGACGCCATCGACGTCCAGGAAGCCGACACGCAGATCAACCCGGACGGCTCGATCCTCGCGGTGGCGACGCTGCACCGGCCGGACGGCGCCCTGGTGCGCGTCACCCAGCTGTTCCGGGTGGCCGACAGCGGTGGGTTGATCACCGAAGCCGAGCTCGTCTCCGCCCAGTACATGTAGCCCACGGCGACCACCCCTTCACCCCTGGTTCAAGTGCCCGTGCCGAATTCGTGTGCGCAGAGTGAGCGCCTAGCCTTGTCACGGGCCGGTCTCGGAAAAGCCGGCCCAGAGCCCACGACATGTGCATACGCTCCAGCGAAGCGGCGTGTTCGCGGCCGCGTCACCAGGCACCGATCCACGCGCCCTGGTGAAGCCGGAGCCCAAAGGGAGGTCGCGTGAGCGACGAGGGTCGTCTGGTCGCCGATCGGTACCGCATCGTCGGCCGGATCGGCACGGGCGCGATGGGGGCCGTCTGGAAGGCGCACGACGAGGTGCTGGGCCGCACCGTGGCCATCAAGCAGCTCCTGCTCCAGCCGCACCTGGACCAGCACGACGCCGAGGACGCCCGCCAGCGGACGATGCGGGAGGGCCGGATCGCGGCCCGGCTGCACCACCCCAACGCGATCTCCGTCTTCGACGTCGTCACCGACGACAACGGCCAGCCGTGCCTGATCATGGAGTACCTCAACTCCACGAGCCTGGCCGCCGTGCTGCAGGAGCGCCGCACGCTGCCGCCGACCGAGGTGGCGCGCATCGGTGCCCAGGTCGCTGCGGCGCTGCGGGAGGCCCACGCGGTCGGGATCGTGCACCGCGACATCAAGCCGGGCAACATCCTGCTCGCCGGCAACGGCACCGTGAAGATCACCGACTTCGGGATCTCGCGGGCCAAGGACGACGTCACGGTCACCAAGACCGGGATGATCGCCGGCACCCCCGCCTACCTGGCCCCCGAGGTCGCCATCGGCGGCGAGCCGGGGCCGGAGTCCGACGTCTTCTCCCTCGGCTCCACGCTCTACGCGGCGTGCGAGGGCCAGCCGCCGTTCGGGCTGTCCGAGAACACGCTCAGCCTGCTGCACGCGGTCGCGGCCGGGCAGATCAACCCGCCGCGCCAGTCCGGGCCGCTGGCCAGCGTGCTGGCCGTGCTGCTGCACCCGGAGATCGAGCACCGGCCGACCGCCGAGGAGTGCGAGGAGCTGCTCGCGGCCGTCGCGCGCGGTGAGACGCCGCTCGGCGGCCCGGCGGACGAAACGATGCTGGCGCCGTCCGCGGGCGTCCTCGGCGCGGCCGCCGTCGCCGACCCGAACGCGACGCAGATGTTCGACGAGATCCCCGCCGGCCACTCGGGCACGCTGCTCGGCGGCGGTGCCCCGACGCAGGCCGTGCCGTTCTACGACGAGGACGACTACCCGGAGGCCACCGGCTACCCGGAGGACGACTACGACGGGTACGACCACTACCGCGAGGACGACCGCCACGCGGCCGGCGGGGTGCCGCCGGGGCTGGCCGCGACCCGAGCCGTGCCGGTGCCGCAGGAGCACGGGTACGAAGACGATTACGACGACTACGACGACGAGTCCGCCCCGCCGCCCCCGGCGCGGTCGCGGCCGCAGATGAGCCCGGTCGACGAGGACGAGGGCAAGCCCGGCGCGTGGAAGCGCCCGGCGATCATCGGCGGTGTCGTGGTCGTGGGCCTGGTCGCGCTCGTCGTGTGGCTGCTGAGCCCGAACAACCCGGAGGCGCCGGCCGCGCCGGTGTCCAGCAGCAAGCCGTCGCCGGTCGCGACGTCGGAGACGCCGACGCCGACGACCTCGGACGAGGTCAGCACGGCCGACGTGCCGCCGCCGGTGACCGAGTCGACTTCGTCGTCGAAGAAGGCGACGACGTCGCGGAACACCGAACCGCCGACGACAACGACGCCGAAGACGACTACGCCGACGAAGCCGACGACTTCCGAACCGCCGCCGACCAGCGAGCCCCCGTCGTCGCAGCCGCCCACTTCCACCACGCCGTGACCCGAGGTATGTGTTGAGTTCCGAAGGCACCATCGTCGGCGGCCGGTTCCGGCTGGACCAGCCGATCGGCCGCGGCCGCGCCGGCATCGTCTGGCTGGCTTTCGACACGCGGCTGTTCCGCACCGTCGCGATGAAGCGGATGTACCTGCCGGTCGGCGCCGGCGAGCGGGCCGAGCAGGCCCGCGCCGCCGCCATGCAGGAGGGCAAGGACGCGGCCCGGATCGAGCACCCGTGCGCGATCAAGGTGTTCGACGTGCTGCCGGACGGCCAGGACGTCTGGCTGGTGATGGAGTACATCCCGTCGCGCAGCATGGCGACGTTCCTCGCCGAGCACGGCAGGCTCACCCCGGACCAGGCGGCACAGCTGGGCATCCAGCTCGGCAACGCCCTCGCCGCCATCCACGCGGCCGGGTTCGTGCACCGCACCCTCGAGCCGGGCACCGTGCTGCTGGCCGACGACGGCGGCGTCAAGCTCACCGACATCGGGATCAGCGGCGGCGGGCCGAGCCCGGCGTACGTGGCACCCGAGGTCGCGCGCGGCCTGCCGGGCACGCCGGCGGCGGACGTCTTCTCCCTCGGCGCGACGCTCTACACCGCGGTGGAGGGCGTGCCGCCGTTCGGGGACGACGGCCAGTCGTCCGAGCGCCCGCCGCAGAACTCGGGCGTGCTGACCGAGGCGCTGCGCAAGATGCTGCGCGCGGACCCGAACACGCGGCCGACGATGGCGGACACCGTCCACTCGATGAAGGCCATCACCGAAGGCCGTGAAACGGCGTTCATCCCGCCGACGGCGCCGGGGATGCCGCCACCGCCGCCCCCGCCCTTCAACCCGGGGCTGGCGGCCGCGGGGCCGCCGATGCCGCCGTCGGGACCGCAGTTCCAGCAGCAAGTCCCGGTCGGCGCGCCCGGCTTCTCCGCGGCGGAGCAGACGCAGCGGATGCAGCCGGTCCCGCCGCCGACGCAGTACGCGCCGCCGCTCGCTCCGGGCGCCCAGCCCCAGGCCCAGGCTCAGGCCTGGAACCTGCCGGTGTCGAAGAAGACGCTGGTCACCGTGGCCGCCATCCTGGCCGCGGTGCTGGTCGGCATCCTCGTCACCGAGCTGTTCTTCGTCTAGGCCACCTTGGCGGTCGCCGCGCGCATGGCCTCCAGCAGCGTGTGGACCGCCGGGTGGCCCCAGGCCCGCGAAGCGACCGCGGCGTGGATCGCGCGGACCGGCTGGGGGTTGCGGAGGCGGCGGACGACCACGCCGGGGTGCTGCGCGCCGAGTCCCAGCCCGAGCTCCGGGATCAGCCCGACGCCGATGCCGGCCGCGACGAAGCCCAGCGCCGTCTGGTAGTCCTCGGATTCGACGACGACGTTCGGCGCGAACCCGGCGGACGCGCAGGCGCTGTCGAGGATGTCGCGGCAGACGCCGGGCAGGCCGTCGACGCCGACCCACGGCTCTTCGGCGAACTCCGACAGGTCCAGCACGCGCTTGCGCGCCAGCGGGTGGGCCTTCGGCAGCACCGCCCGGTACGGGTCGTCCAGCAGGTGCACCAGCTCGACGCCCTTGCCGGGCGGGGTCCGGCGCGGGAAGACGGTGATCGCGACGTCGGCCCGGCCCGCTTCGACGTCGGTCATCGGGTCGTCCGGTTCGACGAGCTTGAGGTCGAGGCGCACGCCGGGGTGTTCGCGGCGGACGGCGGCGATCGCGGGCGGCACCAGCGACGCGCCCGCCGTGGCGAAGTAGCGGATCGAGACGCGGCCGGTGCGGCCCTCCTTGAGTTCGGTCAGCGCCGCTTCGGCCCGGGCGAGTTCGGCGCTCAGCGTCTCGGCGTGCTCGGACAGCAGCGCACCCGCGGCCGTCGGCCGGACGCCGCGGCCGACGCGTTCGAGCAGCTCGGTGCCCGCTTCGCGTTCCAATGTGGACAGCTGCTGGCTGATCGCGGACGGCGTGTAGCCGAGGTTGCGGGCCGCGGCGGTGATCGACCCGCTGGTGATGACGGCGCGGAGGACCTGCATGCGGCGGACGTCGAGCATGCCCTTGATCGTACAGCTCGGCTTAAGTGTTCATGCAGTTAATCTCGCTTGTCCTTACTTCTCCTCCGGGCGAAGCTGGCATCGGCTTTCGAAGGAGGAACTGGGGTGGGCGAGACGAAGACCCTGCTCAGGATCGGTGCGCTGGCGCTGATGTGGGGTTCGAGCTTCTTCTGGATCAAGCTGGGGCTGGGGATGTTCTCGCCGGTGCAGCTGGTGCTGGCGCGGCTGGTGCTCGGCGCCGCCATGCTGCTGGTGCTGTGCCGGCTGCAGCGGGCGCGGCTGCCGCGCGACCGCCGGACTTGGGGGCACCTGGCGGTCGCCGCGTTCTTCCACAACGCGCTGCCGTTCCTGCTGTTCGCGATCGGTGAAACGACGGTCGATTCGGGCATCACCGGCGTGCTGAACTCGACGACGCCGCTGTGGGTGCTGCTGGCGGCACCGCTGATGGGGACGTCGTCGCGGATGACGGGGACGCGGCTGGCCGGGCTGGTCGTCGGTCTCGGCGGGATCCTGCTGATCTTCGCGCCGTGGCAGGCGTCGGGCCTGCTGAGCTGGGGCGCGCTGGCCTGCCTCGCGGCGGCGGCGAGCTACGGCTTCGCGTTCGTCTACGAGGGCAAGTACCTCTCTTCGCCGACGTCTTCGCCGTACGCGATCTCGGCCGGGCAGATGATCCTGGCCAGCGGGATGCTGGTGCTGGCGCTGCCGGTCGGCGGGCTCACGCCGGTGCACGTGTCCACCGGGCCGCTGCTGGCGGTGCTGGTGCTGGGGATCGGGTCGACGGGGATCGCGTTCGCGCTGAACTACCAGCTGCTGGCGAGCGAAGGCGCGGTGGCGGCGTCGGTCGTCGGGTACCTGCTGCCGGTGGTTTCGGTGCTGCTGGGCGCGGTGTTCCTGGGTGAGCAGCTGCACCTGCGGGTGATCGCCGGCATGGTGGTCGTGCTCGGGGGTGTGGCACTGACCCGGCTGCAGAAGCCGGAGCGAGAGGCCGTGGCCGTGCCGGGTGACCAGGCGGATGGGCTTGGTGACGACACCACCGGGCGCGCGCCGCGGCCGCTCGCTCCCCTGGCGGACTGAAGCTCAGACGAGACGGCGGTCGGAGGCCCAGCGGGAGAGCTCGTAGCGGTTCGACAGCTGGGTCTTCCGCAGGACGCTCGAAACGTGCGTCTCCACCGTCTTCACCGAGATGAACAGCTCCGACGCGATCTCCTTGTACGCGTACCCGCGGGCCAGCAAGCGCAGGACGTCGCGCTCGCGGGGCGTCAGCAGGTCCAGCTCCGGGTCGTTGATCGGGGCCGAGCCGGGGCGGTCGGCGAACGCGTCCAGCACGAAACCGGCCAGGCGCGGCGAGAACACCGCGTCGCCGTCGGCCACGCGGACCACCGCGCGGACCAGTTCCTTCGACGAGATCGTCTTCGTCACGTAGCCGCGGGCGCCCGCGCGGATCACCGCGATCACGTCCTCCGCCGCGTCGGAGACCGACAGGGCCAGGAACACCACGTCCGGCAGCTCGGGGCGGACCCGGCGCAGGACCTCGGCGCCGCCGCCGTCGGGCATGTGGACGTCGAGCAGCACCACCTGGGGCTTCGTGCGGGCGATGCCGGCCACCGCTTCGGCGACCGAGCCGGCCTCGCCGACCACGCGGACCTCGTCGGTGATCGAGTCGAGCTCGGTGCGCACGCCCGCGCGGAACAGCGCGTGGTCGTCGACGAGGAACACCTTGACCGGTTCGCGCTGGGTGTCAGTCACGTCGTCGAGCATAGCCGCCTCACGCTGCTCCCTTGCCCGCTTTCACCGGCATGGCGAGCTGCACCTCGGTGCCCTCGCCCGGCGCCGTCCGGACCTTGCACGTGCCGCCGTGGCGGGTCATCCGGCCGCGGATGGAGTCGGCGAGGCCGTGGCGGTCGTCGGGGACGAGGTCGGGGTCGAAGCCCTTGCCGCGGTCGCGGACGAACACCGTGACCGACGTCGGCTCGACCTCGGCGTAGACGCTGACCTCCTCGACGCCGGCGTGCTTGGCCGCGTTCACGATCGCCTCGCGCGCGGCCTGGACCAGCGCGACGAGCGATTCGTCCAGCTCCGCGTCGCCGACGACGACCTGGCCGACCGAGATCGCGAAGGTGTCCTCGACCTCGCCGCACGCGGTCGCGAGGGCCTCGGAGAGCTGGCCGGTGGTCTCCTCGACCGCCTCGGCCGGCTTGCCGTAGCCGCCTGCGCCGTAGAGCCAGCCGCGCAGCTCGCGCTCCTGGCTGCGGGCCAGCCGCGCGACCTCGCGGGGCTGCTCGCTCTGCTTCTGGATCAGGGCCAGCGTCTGCAGGACGGAGTCGTGCAGGTGGGCGGCGATCTCGGCGCGTTCGTCGGTGCGGATGCGGGCCTTGCGCTCGTCGGAGAGGTCCCGGACCAGCCGCAGCCAGAACGGCACGGTCAGCACGGCGACCCCGATGAGCGTCGCGACGACGGCGATCAGCGCGAACTGGACCTGGTCGAGGGTGCCGCTGCGCAGCACGACGACGGTGATGCCGGTGATCACCAGCGCCACCCCGGCGACGATCCGGATGGCGGCCGACCAGCCGCCCCCGCCGAGGAACGCTCCCGCGAAGCCGTCTTTCGCACCGACCCGCCACCGGCGCCGCTGCGACTCGTCCGCCTCCCGCCAGACGACGGCGAGCCCGAGCATCGCCACGGCGAGCGGCACGGCGACCCAGCCGCTGATGAACCCGGTGAGCGTCCCGCTGGCGACGGCGAGGCCGACGCCGAGCGCGATCAGGCCGAACGCCTGCTGCCGTTCCTTCGGGGTCGGCGCTTCGGAGCCTTCTTCGGTCTGCTGCTGGACGAAGACCCAGAGGAGACCGTAGGCGAGCAGCCCGGCGCCGTTGAGCGCGGCCAGGAGGGCGAACGCGGTCCGCACCCAGACGACCGGAACGCCGAGGTGATCGGCCAGCCCCCCGGCCACCCCGGCAATGGCCCGCCCGGACCGGCGCCGGAACATCTTCGGCCGGGTGGGGTCGGCGGGCGTGATCGCCTGCTCGGCGGTGACGTGGTCGAGGGACTCCTGCACGCCGTCCATGGTCACACGCAGGGGTGCCCGGTTCCATCCGGGAAACCCCTGATCCGATCAGCCAGGGGAAACCTCAGGGACCATCCCGGATGTCCCGCCACCGCGGGTGCCGCATGCTTCTCGGTATGAGTGGTGCGAGCGAGAAGCCGGGGGTCCTGAACGGCTTCGAGGAGACCGTCAAGGACTTCTGGGTCAGCCGGCCCCGGCGGCCGCACGCCGGGCGGAAGCTGGCGGGGGTGGCCGCGGCCATCGGGTACCGGTACGGGATCGATCCCGTCGTCGTGCGGGTTGCGCTGATCGTCACGACCGTCTTCGGCGGGTTCGGCGTTCCCTTCTACCTGCTGGGGTGGCTGTTCCTGCCCGGCGAGAGCGACGAGGTCTCCGGCTTCGAAAGCCTCATCGGGCGCGGCCGGTCGTCGGTTTCGCCCGCCTTCGCGGTCGTGCTCATGGTCCTCACCGTCGTCAGCGCCGGTGGCTCGATCACCGGGTCGTGGTTCGACGGCGGCGGGCTGATCAGCTGCGCGCTCATCGCCGCCGCTCTCTACCTGCTGCACCGCGCCCGCGGCCACGAGAACCGGCCGGCGCCGGTCGCCGCGCGGACGTCCTACCCGGCCTTCACCGGAAACGGAGCCTTCACCATGACCGACACCGCCGAGGCGCCGTCGCCGGCCCGGGGCTGGGATCCCCTCGCCGCCGACCCGGCCGGCTGGGACCTGCCCGACGCGCCGCCGCCTCCCGAACCGCAGCCCACCCCGCCGCCGCGGGCGGCACACCACCACGGGGTGCAGCGGGGCCCGCGGTCGAAGGTCGGCTCGGCCACGTTCGCCCTCGCCGTGGTGACCGCCGGGGCCGGCGTGCTGGCCGGTCTCAACGGCGCCACCTGGTTCGACGCGCAGCACATCGTCGGGCTGGTGCTCGGCGTGGTCGGCATCGGACTGGTGGCCGGCGCGTTCGCCCGCGGCGGCCGCGGCCTGATCGGGCTGGCGATTCCGCTGGCCATCGTCGGGCTGGTGCTGACGACCGCGCCGTTCAAGGACTTCGACGTCCGCGGCGGCCTCGGCGACCTCAAGCCGACCCCGCACTCGCTTGCCGAGGTGCAGCCGGCCTACCAGCACGCGGCCGGCGACATCCGGCTCGACCTGACCGAGCTGCCCGAAGGGGCGCCGTACGCGACGACCGTGTCCAACGGCGCGGGCGACACCACGGTCATCGTGCCGTCGAACGCCGACGTCACCTTCGACTGCCACACCGGCGCGGGCGAGACGTCCTGCTTCGGCCGCTCGAGCGACGGTGTCGGCGAACCCGCCCTGGTCGGCACCGACAACGGCCCGGACGGGCCCGGCGGCCAGAAGATCACCCTGAAGGTTTCGAACAACGTGGGCAACGTGGAGGTGCGGCGTGACTGAGCAGAACCCCTACGCCTACGACGAACCGGCCGACAGCCGGCCGGCCAAGCGCGGCGTGGACGTCTTCACCCTGATCATGGGGGTCGCGACGCTGCTGGTGTCGGCGTACGTCCTCTCGGACGGCGCGAGCTGGCTGCCCTCGTTCGACTTCCGCTGGGTGATCGCCGGCGGTGCGGTGTTCGTGGGGCTGCTGCTGCTCACCGCGTCGTTCGGCGGCAAGCGGCGCCGCTGACCCCCGGAAACCCTCGAGGCCCCGGATCCCACGCCGGGGCCTCGAGCCTTGTCCACCGGGAGGTCACTCCCATTCGATGGTGCCCGGCGGCTTGGACGTCACGTCCAGCACCACCCGGTTGACCTCCGCGACCTCGTTCGTGATGCGCGTGGAGATCCGCTCCAGGACGTCGTAGGGCAGGCGGGTCCAGTCCGCGGTCATCGCGTCCTCCGACGACACCGGCCGCAGCACCACCGGGTGCCCGTAGGTCCGGCCGTCGCCCTGGACGCCGACGCTGCGGACGTCGGCCAGCAGCACCACCGGGCACTGCCAGATGCTGCGGTCCAGGCCGGCCGCCGTCAGCTCCTCACGCGCGATCAGGTCGGCCGCGCGGAGGGTGTCGAGACGCTCCTGGTCGACCGCGCCGATGATCCGGATGCCCAGGCCGGGGCCGGGGAACGGCTGGCGCTGGACGATCGTCTCGGGCAGGCCCAGCTCCAGGCCGACCCGGCGGACCTCGTCCTTGAACAGCAGCCGCAGCGGCTCGACCAGCTCGAACTCGAGGTCGTCCGGCAGGCCGCCGACGTTGTGGTGGCTCTTGATGTTGGCCGTGCCCTCGCCGCCGCCGGACTCGACGACGTCCGGGTAGAGCGTCCCCTGGACCAGGAACTTGTAGTCGCCCTGGGCCTTGAGGTCGCGCTCGGCCTGCTCGAACACGCGGATGAACTCGCGGCCGATGATCTTGCGCTTCTGCTCCGGGTCGGTGACGCCGGCCAGCGCGTCGAGGAACCGCTCGCGCGCGTCGACGGTCACCAGGTTGACGCCGGTGGCGGAGACGAAGTCCTGCTCGACCTGGGTGCGCTCCCCCGCGCGCAGCAGGCCGTGGTCGACGAACACGCAGGTCAGCCGGTCGCCGATGGCCCGCTGGACCAGTGCGGCCGCCACGGCCGAGTCGACGCCGCCGGACAGGCCGCAGATGGCCCGGCCGTCGCCGATCTGCTCGCTGATCCGCTTGACCTGCTCTTCGACGATCGACGACGTCGTCCACTGCGGCTCGATCCCGGCGATGTCGCGCAGGAACCGGCGCAGCACCTCCTGGCCGTGCGGCGAGTGCGCGACCTCCGGGTGGTACTGCACGCCGGCGAAGCGACGCTCGACGTCCTCGAAGCCGGCGACCGCGGCGCCGTCGGAAGAGGCGGTGACGACCGCGCCCTCCGGGGCCTTGGTGACGCTGTCGTTGTGGCTCATCCAGGCTGGCTGGTGCGCGGGCAGGCCGGCGTGCAGGACACCGCCGTCGCCGGTGACGCGGACCTCGGTGCGGCCGAACTCGCGCACGCCGGTCGGCTCGACGACGCCGCCGAGCGCGCTGGCCAGCAGCTGGTGGCCGTAGCAGATGCCGAACATCGGCACGCCGGCTTCGGTGAGCTTCGGGTCCATGCCCGGTGCGCCTTCGGCGTACACGCTCGAAGGGCCACCGGAAAGGATGATGGCCGCGGGGTTCTTCGCGAGGATCTCTTCGGTGGACGCGCTGTGCGGCACGACCTCCGAGTAGATCTGTGCCTCGCGGACGCGCCGGGCGATCAGCTGCGCGTACTGCGCCCCGAAGTCCACGACGAGAACCGGACCGGTGGGGTTGGGCACCTGGCGACCTCCTGGCAACGGTGGGTTTCGGTCTCCATCGTCCCAGGTGGGCCGGGTCACGCCGGATTCAGGGCCGGTGCTGTCCTCGACCGGGCCTACGGTGCCCGGTATGGCCGTGAACTGGACCGAGGAACTGACCGACCAGCTCGACTTCCACTGGAAGGTGCACACGCGCCCGAAGCTCGAAGGGCTCACCGACGAGGAGTACCTCTGGGAGCCGGTCCCGGACTGCTGGACGGTGCGGCCGCGGAAGTCGGCCGACGAGCCCGGCTCGGGTCCGTTCACGATCGACTGGGCCTACCCCGAACCGAGCCCGCCACCGGTCACGACGATCGCGTGGCGGCTCGGCCACCTCCTGGTCGGCGTGCTCGGCGCGCGGATCGGGTCGCACTTCGGCGGGGCGCCGATCGGCTACGACGACTACCCGTACCCGGGGACGGCCGCCGAAGCGCTTTCCGAGCTCGACGACCTGTACGCGCAATGGGTGGCCGGGGTGCGGTCACTCGACGACGAAGCGCTGGCGCGGCCGTGCGGCCCGGCGGAGGGCCCGTACGCGAAGTACCCGATGGCGACGCTGGTGCTGCACATCCACCGCGAGATGATCCACCACTGCGCCGAGGTGCTGCTGCTGCGCGACCTGTACCGGAGCCGGTAGCCGCGAAGGGCTACGAAGTGCGGTGGCCGCGGGCATGGACGAAAATCCGGAGGCGCCGCCGACGTCGCACCCCGACGTTTGTCACGACCCGCCCAGGGAAGGCCCCCAGCATGCGAGCGACAGTCATCTACGGTGCCGGAGACGTGCGGGTCGAGACCGTCCCGGACCCGAAGCTGGTCGAGCCGACCGACGTCATCCTGCGGGTGGTGCGGTCCTGCATCTGCGGCAGTGACCTCTGGCCGTACGCAGACATGGCGCCGAGCGAACACGGCCGCCGGATCGGGCACGAGTTCCTCGGGATCGTCGAGGAGACCGGCGCCGACGTCACCACCGTCAAGAAGGGCGACCTCGCCATCGCGCCCTTCGTCTGGTCGGACAACACCTGCGTGTTCTGCCGCGAAGGCCTGCAGACGTCCTGCCTGCACGGCGGGTTCTGGGGCGCGAAGGGCGTCGACGGCGGGCAGGGCGAGGCGGTGCGCGTGCCGCAGGCCGACGGCACCCTCGTACCGGTGCCGCACACCGGCGACGACGCGCTGCTGGCGTCGCTGCTCACGCTGTCGGACGTCTTCCCGACCGGCCACCACGCCGCGACGAAGGCGCGCGTGACGAGGGGCCAGAACGTCACCGTGATCGGCGACGGCGCCGTGGGCCTCTCCGCCGTCCTCGCCGCGAAGCGCCTCGGCGCCGAGCGGATCGTCCTCATGGGACGCCACCGGGCGCGGACCGACCTCGGCCGGGAGTTCGGCGCGACCGACGTCGTGGCCGAGCGCGGCGAGGAGGGCATCGAGAAGGTGCGGGAGCTGACCGGCGGCGAAGGCACCCACGCCGTCCTGGAGTGCGTCGGCACGAAGGCCGCGTTCGAGATGGCCATCGGCGCCGTGCGTCCCGGCGGCGCGGTCAGCCGCGTCGGCGTCCCGCAGTACGAGGAGGGCCCGATCGGCCCGGCGGTGTTCCGGCGCAACGTCACCGTCACCGGCGGCGTCGCCCCGGCCCGGCACTACATCCCGGAGCTGCTGCCGGACGTCCTCGAGGGCCGGTACCAGCCCGGCAGGGTCTTCGACCGCGCCATCGACGTCGAAGGCGTGCCGGACGGCTACCGCGCGATGGCGGACCGCGAAGCGCTGAAGGTGCTCATCAAGCCATGACCCGTCCGGGTGGGGGTCATCCGAACGGGACCCCGCCCGCATTACGTTGGTACGCATGGACATGATCACCCCCGAGCCGCGCCCGGCCTGGATCGCCGGCCGCCCCGAAGCGGGCGCCACCACCCTCGTCGTGCACCACCCGTACGACGGCAGCGAGGTCGCCACGGTCGCCGTGCCCGGGCCGGACCAGGTCGAACGCGCGGTCGCGGCCGCGGTGTCGGTCGCCCGCGAGCTCCGCGGCACGCCGGCGCACGTCCGGGCGGGCGCGCTCGAGCACGTCTCCCGCGGGCTCGCCGCGCGCGCCGACGAGATCGCCGAGGTGATCACCGCCGAGAACGGCAAACCGCTCAAGTGGGCCGAAGCCGAGGTCAAGCGCGCGGTGTCGGTGTTCCGGATCGCCGCCGAGGAGGCCCGCCGCTTCACCGGTGACGTCCAGCGGCTCGACACCGACCCGGCGGGCGAGGCGCGGCTCGCGCTGACCCGCCGCGTCCCGCGCGGGCCGGTGCTCGGCATCGCGCCGTTCAACTTCCCGCTCAACCTGGTGGCGCACAAGGTGGCGCCGTCACTGGCGATCGGGGCGCCGATCATCGTCAAGCCGGCCCCGCGGACGCCGTTGTCGGCGCTGATCCTCGGCGAGCTCCTGGCCGAGACGGACCTGCCGGAAGGCGCGTTTTCCGTGCTGCCACTGGGAAACGAACAAACGCAGGCACTCGTTGCCGACCCGCGGCTACCGGTCGTGTCGTTCACCGGGTCCGGCCCGGTCGGCTGGTCGCTGAAGGACGCCGCGCCGCGCAAGCACGTCGTGCTCGAGCTCGGCGGCAACGCCGCCGCCGTCGTGCTGCGCGACTGGCCCGACCCCGAAGGCGCCGCGCACCGGATCGCCACCTTCGGCAACTACCAGGCCGGCCAGTCCTGCATCGCGGTGCAGCGGGTGATCGTCGACGCCGCCGTGGCCGACGAGTTCGTGCCCGCACTGGTGGAAGCCGTCGAGGCGCAGCGGACCGGCGACCCCTACGACCGCAACACCGACGTCGGCCCGGTGGTCGACGAAGCCGCCGCCGAGCGGATCGTGGCGTGGATCGACGAAGCCGTCGCCGCGGGCGCGAAGGTGCTCACCGGCGGCACCCGCGACGGCGCGACGGTCGCCCCGACGCTGCTCACCGACGTCCCGCCGGACACGAAGGCGTGGCGCGAGGAGATCTTCGGCCCGGTGCTCGCGGTGTCCGTTGTGGACGGTGTGGACGCGGCCTTCCGCTCGGTGAACGAATCGGCGTACGGCCTGCAGGCGGGCGTCTTCACCACCGACGTCCAGCTGGCGTTCCACGCGTCGGCCGAGCTGGAGGTCGGCGGCGTGATCATCGGTGACGTCCCGTCCTACCGCGCCGACCAGATGCCCTACGGCGGCGTGAAGGGCTCCGGCGTCGGGCGCGAAGGCGTCCTCGCCGCGATGCACGACCTGACCGAGGAGCGCGTCACCGTCTTCACCGGCATCGACCTCTAGCTGACGACGCCCTGCCCGAACCGGAAGACGTTGAGCGGGTCGTACTTCTTCGCGACGTCCTGCAGCCGCTTGGCGTTGTCGCCGTAGTAGGCGGTCTTCCAGTCGGGCAGGGCGGGGTCGATGTAGTTGACGTACCCGCCGCCCGCGCCGGCGGCGGCGAGCCCGGCCACGACCTCGCCGACCGACTGCGTGACCTTCGCCCGGGTCTTCGCCGTCGCCGGCGCGTAGACCTGCACGCTCGCCAGCGCGTCGCGGTGCCAGAACGCGGTGGCCTCCTTGGCCGGGCCGGCCACCGCGCCGCCGAGGCTGTCGACGAGCAGGTCCGTGCCCGCGCGGCCTTCGGCGACCGCGGCGAACTTCGCGGCGTCGACCGGTGCGGTGATCATCCGCGAGGAGGCGACGAACGACTGGCGGTTCGAGCTGCCCTCGAAGTACTTCATGGCGCCGAGGTAGTCCAGGGTCCGCACCACGCGCTGGGTCGGCCGGGCGCCCGCGTTGGTGGTGAGGTTGTTGAGCAGCGTGTTCAGCCCGGCGGTGTCCCCGACGTAGCAGCCGCCGACGCGGCACTGCACCGGCGACCCACCCGAGAGCACCAGGTTCGACCAGAGTTCCGGCGGCATCGCGGCGACCCACTGCTGCCACGCGGCGAGCACGTCGGCGCCGGATCCGGCCGGGAAGTGCAGCGAGAACACCGTCAGCTGCGGCGGCGCCGGATCGGTGTCGAAGGTGAACTCGGTGACGATGCCGAAGTTGCCGCCGCCCCCGCCGCGCAGAGCCCAGAACAGGTCCGGTTCGGAGCCGGCGGAGGCGGTGACGGTGCGGCCGTCGGCCACGACGACCTGGGCGGAACTCAGGTGGTCGCAGGTCAGGCCGTACTTGCGGGCGAGCACGCCGATGCCGCCGCCGAGGGTCAGGCCGGCGATCCCGACCGTCGGGCAGGACCCGGCCGGCAGCGCGCGCCCGGCCCGCGCGAGAGCGGCGTAGACGTCCTTCAGCTTCGCACCGGCGCCGATCACGGCCTTGCCGCCCTGGACGTCGATCTTGTTCAGCGCGGCCACGTCGACGACCAGCCCGCCCTGGGGCACCGAGTAGCCGGCGTAGCTGTGGCCGCCGCTGCGCGCGGCGATGGTGACGCGCCCGGCGGCCGCCTTGACGCAGGCCTGGACGTCCTGGACGGTGGCCGCGGTGGCGACGGCGACCGGGTTGTTGCCGTCGAAGAGCTGGTTGAAGCCGTGCTTGGCGGTGTCGTAGCCGTCGGTGCCCGGGCGCAGCAGGCTGCCGGTCAGCTGGCTGCGCAGGTCGTCCCAGTTGGGCGGGCCAGTGGGCAGCCTGCTGGCCGGCGGCGTGGAGGTCGCGGGCGCCGGGGCGGTCGAGGCGACCGGGGCCGCGGGCTTCTCCGGGCCGCACGCGGCGGCGACGGCGCCGGCGGCCGAGACGCCCGCGATGCGCAGGAACGCCCTCCGGCCGACGCCGGGCCGCCCCTGGTCGTGCTCACTGTCCACAGCGGACTCCTCGGTGCCGGGGAGGCCCAGTGTAGAGCGGGCGCAAGGAGGTCACCGGGTGGAGCGGACCGATCACGCCCAGGCCGGGATCCGCGGCACGGCCCCATCGAGGGCGGCGCCGTCCGAGCGCCCGCTGAGCCAGGCCAGCAGCGCCCCGGCCGACCCGCGCACGGTCGCCTTCGGGGTGGCGCCCATGGTCCAGGTGAACCCGTCGGCGGCCAGGTGGAGAGCGGGCAGGTGCGCCCCGCGCGAGGTGATGGCGTGCTGCACGACGTCCTCGGTGAGCGGGCCGAGCAGCCCGAGCACCCGGTCGAGGTCGTAACCGCGATCGAGGTCGGCGAGGTGGATGGTGAGTTCGGACAGCCGCATCCGCGCGACGACGGTCCCGGTGACGGGAGCACCCTGCCGGTTCCGGGCTTCGCGCGCCCAGGCGTCATCCGGCATCGAGGCGGCGTACTGCTCGAACCGCCCGGCCGAGGCGACGAAGTCGGCGAGCAACTCACCGGCGGCCTGCTGGGAGCTGGTTTCGATGTCCTTGTCGCGGGCTTCGGGGCTCGGGTACATCGGGGTCTCGACGCCGGTGTTCGCCCAGGTGAGGAGGTTCTGGAGACCATCGGCGTTGCGCGCGAGGTGCGCGAGGACGTGAGCCCGCGACCAGCCGGGCAACGCGCTGGGGGCGCGCAGCTCGGGCTCGCCGAGGCCGCCGATGACCCGGGCCCATTCGTCGTCGAGCTTGCGGATGCCTGCGAGCAGAGCGTGTGCCTTCTCGGATGCCGTCACGGCGCTGAGTCTAGGAGGATCGGTGCGGCGCTTGCACCAACTCGCGAGCCCCGCGATCCGGCGGACGGCGCTGGAGCAGGCCGGGTGCCCGCGGCCCTAGCGAGCGGCCTCGGCGGGCACGGCACCGCTCCAGCAGCCCCGACCGGAGCCGGCGCCGACGAAGAGCGGCGACTAAGAAGACCGTCGCAAGGCCGCCGGGGCGTCCGCGGGGACCGCCGGGTTCTTCGGTGCGATCGGCTCCAACCGCACGTAAGGCGCGTCCTGCGAAGGCCGCAGGTCCTCCTCGCCCTTGTTCGGCCAGAGGGAGAACGCGCGCTCCGCCTGGGCCGTGATCGTCAGCGATGGGTTCACGCCCAGGTTGGCCGTGATCGCCGCGCCGTCCACCACCGACAAACCCGGGTAGCCGAACACGCGGTGGTACGGGTCGATCACGCCCTCCTCCGCCGTGGCGCCGATCGGGACGCCGCCGATGAAGTGGGCCGTCAGGGGGATGTCGAAGATCTCGCCCCACGTTCCGCCCGCGATGCCGCCGATGTGGTCGGCCGTGCGCTCGTTCGCCTCGTGGCCGGCCGGGATGAAGCTCGGGTTCGGCTCTCCGTGGCCCTGCTTCGACGTGTACTTGCGGCGGCCGAACAGCCCGCGGCGGGTGTACGTCGTGATCGAGTTGTCCAGGCTCTGCATCACCAGCAGGATCACCGTGCGCTCGCTCCAGCGGTAGCCGTTGAGCAGCTTCGCCGCCTGCACCGGGTGCTTGAGCATGAACGTGACCGCCTGCCGCCAGCGCGGCACCGGCGAGGCGCCGTCGGTCGCGATCGTCTGCAGCAGGCTCATCGCGTTGCTGCCCTTGCCGTAGCGCACCGGCTCGATGTGGGTGTTTTCGTCCGGGTGGATCGACGACGTGATCGCGACGCCGCGGCTGAAGTTCCGGCTCTCGTCGACGTCGGTCCGGGCCGCGCCGATGATCGCCTCGGAGTTCGTGCGGGTGAGCTCGCCGAGCCTGCGGGACAACCGCGGCAGCGTGCCCGTGTCCTTCAGCTTGTGCAGCAGGTTCTGGGTGCCCCACGTCCCCGCGGCGAAGACGACCTTCTCGGCCGTGATCGTCGTCCGGAAGCGGCGGGACGTCGTCCCCGTCTTCTTCAACGAGACCTCGTAACCGCCGTCGATCGGCCGCACCGAAGTCACCGTGGTCAGCGGGATGACGTGGGCGCCGTCCTGCTCCGCCAGGTACAGGTAGTTCTTGACCAGCGTGTTCTTCGCCCCGACGCGGCAGCCGGTCATGCACGAGCCGCACTCGGTGCAGCCCACGCGCTGGGGGCCGGCGCCGCCGAAGTACGGGTCCGCGCCCCGCTCCCCCGGCTTGCCGAAGTACACCCCGACCGGCGTCGGGTGGAACGAATCCGCGACCCCCATGTCCTTCGCGACCTCGCGCATCACGACGTCCGACGGTGTGATCGTCGGGTTCGTGACCACGCCCAGCATCCGGCTCGCCTGGTCGTAGTGCGGGGCGAGCTCGGCCTCCCAGTCGGTGATGTGCGCCCACTGCCGGTCGCGGTAGAACGGCTTGAGCGGCCGGTACAGCGTGTTCGCGTAGACCAGCGAACCACCGCCGACGCCGGCGCCGGCCAGCACCATCACGTCGTTGAGCATGTGGATGCGCTGGATCCCGTAGCAGCCGACCTGCGGCGCCCACAGGTAGCGCTTGAGGTCCCACGAGGTCTTCGCGAACTCGTCGTCGGCGAACCGCCGGCCCGCCTCGACGACGGCTACCCGGTAGCCCTTTTCGGTGAGCCGCAGCGCCGCGACGCTGCCGCCGAACCCCGACCCCACCACGACGACGTCGTAGTCGGGGCCACCCGCACTGGTGGTGGTGTTACTGGCAGTCACACCTGGAGCGTAACCCCGGCTCCGCGTTCTGACCAGAGGTAAGTTACTCGCCGGTTATGGTTGTCGGACGACAACAGTGGGTAATCTCAATGGTGGTCGATGTCCACGTCGGCGAATCACCGCCGGTCGGGGCACAAGGGCGGGAGTCACCAGATGAGCCCACGAACGCTCACCGGTTGGCGCAAGTCGAGCCACAGCCACTTCGAAGAGAACGCCTGCGTCGAGATCGGCGGCGGTCCCGGCGTGGTCGGGGTCCGGGACACCAAACAGGCGGTGCCCCGGCCGGTCCTCGTCTACTCCACGGCCGCCTTCGCCGCGTTCCTCCGCCACCTCACCGCCGGACGGTGAGGCCCACCCGCTGGAACTCCTTGAGGTCCGAGTAACCCGTCTTCGCCATCGCGCGGCGGAGCGCCCCGAACAGGTTCACCACGCCTTCCGCGTCGGACGACGGCCCGAACAGCAGGGTTTTGAGGTCCACGGCGTAGTCGGGGCCCGCCGCCACGCGGGAGCGCGGCAGGGACGGGTGCGCCGCGGCCGCCGTCCAGTACAGGCCCTGCCCGGGCGCGTCGGAGGCGGCGGCCAGCGGTGAACCGAGCATGACGGCGTCCGCGCCGCACGCGATGGCCTTGGCGATGTCGCCCGACACCGTCATGCCGCCGTCGGCGAGCACGTGCACGTACCGGCCGCCGGTCTCGTCGAGGTAGTCGCGGCGGGCGGCCGCGGCGTCGATGATCGCGGTGGCCATCGGGACGCCGATGCCGAGCACGCGGTCGGTGCTCGTCACGCCCGGTGTGTAGCCGTGGCCGACGATGACACCGGCCGCGCCGGTGCGCATGAGGTGCATCGCGGTGCGGTAGTCGCTGACGCCGCCGGCGATGACCGGCACGTCGAGGCGGCCGATGAACTCCTTGAGGTTCAGCGGCTCGGCGTCGCGCTGGACGTGCTCGGCGGAGATGATCGTGCCCTGCACGACCAGGATCTCGACGCCGGCCGCGATCAGGTCCGGGGTCAGCTCGGCGGCGTGCTGCGGGCTGACCCGCGCGGCCACCGTGACGCCGGACTCGCGGACCGTCTTGATCGCCTCGGTGAGCAGGTCGAGCCGGATCGGCGCGGCGTGCAGCTCCTGCAGCACGCGGCCGACCGCGGTCGGGTCCTCGAGGTCCTCGGCCGCGCGGACCAGCTGGAAGATGGCGTCCTCGACGTTCGCGTGCCGCGCCCAGAGACCCTCGGCGTTGAGCACGCCCAGGCCGCCGAGCTCGCCGACGGCGACCGCGGTGCCGGGCGAGACGATCGCGTCGGTCGGGTGCGTGACGAGCGGCAGGTCGAAGCGGTAGGCGTCGATCTGCCAGGAGGTGGACACCACCGAGGACGAGCGAGTCCGCCGCGACGGCACGATCTCGACGTCGTCGAGGTCATACGCCCGCCGCGCGGTGCGGCCCATCCCGATCTCGACCAGGTCCCGCACGTGAAGCCTCCTCCGCCGACGACAATCTGCCGTGCCCCATTGTCGCTAGGCCGCGTGGGTGACCCGCGCACGGGGGTTACAACAGCAGCAACACGGGCAGTGCGCCCGCCCCCAGGGCCACCGCCGTGCTCACCGCCGCGACCACTCGACGGCCGCTGTCGGCGACGAGGACCAGCGCACCGGCCAGCAGCCCGGCCCCGAACAGCGCGGCCAGGAGGATCCGGAGGACCTCGGCGTCGACCGGCACGCGGTGCCGGTCGACCTCGATCGCCCGCACCGCCCGTCCGACTTCGGAGATTTCCAGCAGGACCGGCTGC
Organism: Amycolatopsis sp. NPDC004169; assembly: GCF_040610315.1. NCBI lineage: Bacteria > Bacillati > Actinomycetota > Actinomycetes > Pseudonocardiales > Pseudonocardiaceae > Amycolatopsis > Amycolatopsis sp. NPDC004169. The sequence goes on along the minus strand of NZ_JBEXMD010000042.1, from coordinate 18,168 downwards.
GCCGGCCGCAGGTCGAAGTTCTTGTCGTGGCCCGAGGCCTCGAGGCGCTCGCCGGAGGCCGTCCGCAGGACGAGGCGGTAGGCGGCCGGCTCACCCGGCGGCGCCCGGTGCCGCGTCACCACGACAGCCTCTTCGCGCTCGACCGGCCCGGCCGCCTCGAGCAGCCAGCACGTCGCGGTGGTCAGCACGGCCCCGGCGGCCAGCCCGCACAGCGCGGCCGGCAGTCCCCTGTCCACGGCTACACCCGCACGAACACCGCGACCGGCGCCAGCAGCGCGCCCAGCGCGAGGGCCAGCCAGGTCGCCACCGGCGGGTACACGTTGAGCCGGACCGCGCCGAAGTACACCGCGCCGAGCGCCAGCAGGCTGGCGACGATCAGCAGGACCGGGCGGACCACGCCCGGGCGCAGGTCGACCACGCTGCCGCCCGCGCGCAGGTAGGCGATGCTGCCGTCAGCCGTCGAGACGTCGAGCGTCACCGGCTGGCCGACCGGGAGGTCAAGGCCGGAATCCACCGCCGTGACGCGGTAGTTCCGGCCGCCCGCGGCGTCGACCTCGACGGTGTGGCTCTCCGCGTCCTGGTAGCCGCCCACCGGGAGCTCGCCGCGCGTGTGGGACACCACGTGCCCCTCGACGCGGTAGGTCGGCGCGTCGCGCCCGGCCAGGACCTGGCACATCAGGCACACCACGCCGCCGAGGAAGAGGGACACCAGGGCGACGGCCGTGAAGAACCCTCTGCGCAGGACCGTCATGTGTCCTAGTGCACACCACGACTGCCACGCAAGGCGATAGGCCGATTACCGTAAGCACGCTAGGTCACCGGAACTCAGAACGAGACCTTCTCCACGGAATCCGAACGCAGTACCGACTCCTGCCGGAACTGCTTCTTGTAGTCGGCGCGGACCTCTTCGATCTGCCGTTCGGCGTCCCGGTTCGCGAACGGGTAGAGCAGCACGATCACGTGCGTGTGCTCCCGCACGATCGTCCCCGACCCGCCGCGCCACTGGCCGCTGCCGTCGAGGCGGGTGAAGCCGTCCGGGAACGCCGGGGTGATCTCGCGGTCGGAGAACTCCGCGAACTCCTTGTCGGTCACCTCGGTGCCGTCCGGCTTGGCGGTGCCGAAGAACAGCTCGGTGCGCTTCCAGATCTCCCCGGGAGACGACACCTGGACCGTCTGCGCGGTGCTCGGAGCCGCCGACGCCGCTACGCCGCCGCCGAGCCCCAGAACCGCCGACGCGGCCGCCACCGCCACCACCCGTCGCGAAACCGCCATTCCGCTGCCCTCCTCGATCGCTGGAAACCCAGTTTCGCGATCGAGGAGGGCCGGCGGAATGTCCGATCGGGCTGTCTCAGCAGGTGGGTGTCACAGTGGGCGCTTCCCCCAAGACCTAGCGGGTCGTGTAGTTGGGCGCTTCCACGGTCATCGTGATGTCGTGCGGGTGGCTCTCCTTGAGCCCGGCCGCGGTGATCCGGACCAGCTGCGCCTCCTGCAGCTGCGCGATCGTCTCGGCACCCGCGTACCCCATGCCCGCGCGCAGGCCGCCGACCAGCTGGTGGACGACGTTGGCCAGCGGGCCGCGGAACGGGATCCGGCCCTCGATGCCCTCGGGGACCAGCTTGTCCTCGTTGAGCACGTCGTCCTGGGCGTAGCGGTCCTTCGAGTAGGACTTGCCCTGGCCGCGGGACTGCATCGCGCCCAGCGAGCCCATGCCGCGGTAGACCTTGAACTGCTTGCCGTTGACCAGGATCAGGTCGCCCGGCGACTCGGCGGTGCCGGCGAGCAGGCTGCCCAGCATCACCGTGGACGCGCCGGCCGCGATGGCCTTCGCGATGTCGCCCGAGTACTGGATGCCGCCGTCGCCGATCACCGGGATGCCTGCCGGGCGCGCGGCCTGGTCGGCCTCGTAGATGGCCGAGATCTGCGGGACGCCGACGCCCGCCACGATCCGGGTGGTGCAGATGGAGCCGGGGCCGACGCCGACCTTGATGCCGTCCGCGCCCGCGTCGACCAGCGCCTGCGCGCCGGCCCGGGTCGCGACGTTGCCGCCGACGATGTCGACCGACTCGCCCAGCTCCTTCTTCAGCAGCGAGACCGTTTCGACGACCGAGCGGGAGTGGCCGTGCGCGGTGTCGACCATCAGCACGTCGACGCCGGCTTCGGCGAGCGTCATCGCGCGCTTGTGCCCGTCGACGCCGACGCCGACCGCGGCGCCGACGATGAGCCGGCCGTCCGGGTCCTTCGTCGCCTTCGGGTACTGCTCGGTCTTCACGAAGTCCTTGACCGTGATCAGGCCGCGGAGCTTGCCCGCGCCGTCGACGATCGGCAGCTTTTCGATCTTGTGCCGGCGCAGCAGGCCGAGCGCGGCGTCCGCCGACACCCCGACCTGGGCGGTGACCAGCGGCGCCTTCGTCATCACCTCGGACACCGGGCGGCTGTGGTCGACCTCGAACCGCATGTCGCGGTTGGTGATGATGCCCACCAGCGTCCCGGCCGCGTCGGTCACCGGCACGCCGGAGATGCGGAACTTCGCGCACAGGGCGTCGACCTCGGCCAGCGTCGCGTCCGGCGAGCAGGTGACCGGGTCGGTGACCATGCCGGCCTCGGACCGCTTGACGACCTCGACCGCGGCGGCCTGCTCGTCGATCGGCAGGTTGCGCTGGAGGACGCCGATGCCGCCCTGGCGGGCCATCGCGATGGCCATCCGCGCCTCGGTGACGGTGTCCATCGCCGCGGACACCAGCGGGATGCCGAGGGTGATGTTCCGGGTCAGCCGGGAGCTCGTGTCGACGGTGCTCGGCACGACGTCCGATTCGGCCGGCAGCAGCAGCACGTCGTCGAAGGTCAGGCCGAGCATGGCGAACTTGGCCGGAACGGGGGCGGAGATGCCGTCGCTGGTCATAGCGGGTGAAGGGCCTTCCTGGCGCGGGATGAGCGTGTCGCTGTGTTCGATCAACGGCGACTCGGAGCCTTCCCCTCATGATATCCGCCGCTCGCCGCCCGCCCCGGGCGGTGGGCGGGCCGGCGGGGCCGCCGGGTACCGTGCAGGCCGTGGCGCACGATGTCCTGCCTCCAGACCCGTTCGCGGACGACCCGGACGACCCGGCCCGCGCATTCGGAGACCCCGAGGACCGGCTGGACGAGCCGATCAGCGACTCCGAACGCACCGAACTGCTGGCCGATCTCTCGGATCTGGCCGTCTACCAGGCCCTGCTCGAACCCCGCGGTGTCCGCGGGATCGTCGTCGACTGCGGTGAATGCGACGAACCGCACTACCACGACTGGCACCTGCTGCGCGCCAGCCTGGAGCAGCTGCTGGCCGACGGCCGGATGCGGCCGCACGAGCCCGCCTACGACCCGAACCCCGGCGACTACGTCAGCTGGGACTACTGCCGCGGGTTCGCCGACGGCGTAACGGCCAACGAGAGCGCCTACTGAGCGCCTCCCCACAAGACGAAGAAAAGCCCTGGTGAGTTTCCCCACCAGGGCTTTTCGCTGTCCGTCCTACGGCGTCTCGCCGACGCCCTGCGACTGGCCACCCGAGGACTCGCTGCGCGGCGTGCCCGGCTCGTTCCCGGTGGCGCCGGTGGTGGTCGGCGGTGCCGGGCTCGTGGTCGGGGGCGGCGTGGTGGTCGGCGGCGGGGGCGTCGGGGTCGCGCTCGCGCTGCCCGGCAGGCTCGTGGTGCCGCTGCCGCTGCCCGGGAGCGACGACGCCGAACCGGCCGGCGGCACCTGGCTCGACGGGGCGCCCGGCGACGGCGTCGGAATCGAGGTCTGGATCGGGCCCTGTACCGGTGCCTCCGGGTTCTGCAGCTGCGCGGCGAGCTGCCGGTGCTGCTCCATCAGCTGGTCGCGGTTCTCCTCGTCGGTCACCTGCGACAGGGCGGCCTGGGCGTCCTGGAGGGCCTGGCGGGCGGCGTCGAGGTTGCCGCCGGCGATGGCGAGGTTGGCTTTTTCGAGGTCGAGCTTCGCCGTGGCAGCCGCCTCGACGGAACGGGTGTGGTCGGCGTACAGGACCTTCGCGAGGCCCCACAGCGTGTCGCCGGGTTGCGCGGAGCGCGCGGCCAGCCCGGTGCCGGTGAACGCGATCGCCAGCACGGCGGCGGCGACGGCGACCGGGACGAGCAGCCTGCGGCGGCGTCCGCTCGAAGCGTGCCGCTTGGCCATGGCGGCGGTACTGACGGTGCGCACGGCGGTGTCGACGTCGACGAGCTCGGCCAGCGGCTCGCTGTCGATGTCTCTTCGCCACGCCACCAGCAACGCGTTGAGCTCCTGGTCGCCGAGACCGTCGGCCAGCGCCGGGTCGGATCCGCCCAGCGCGTCGAGCAGCGCGTCATCGGCTTGGACGGCCGACAGGTCGGCGGCGAACTCCGCCTCCGACGCCGTCAGGCCACTGCCGAAGACGTCGTCCGGATCGAATCTCTCGTGACCGGTCACTCAGATCACCTCCTCCGCGGCCAGGACCTTTCTCAGCCGCGCGAGGGCGCGGTGCTGGGCGACGCGGACGGCGCCGGGGGTGGAGCCGACCGCATCCGCGGTCTCCTCCGCCGACAGGCCGACGACCACGCGCAGCACCACGATCTCCCGCTGCTTGTCCGGCAGCACCTGCAACAACTGGGACATCCGCTCGTTCAGCTCACCTTGCAGCGCCCGCTGCTCGGGACCGACCCCGCCCTCGACCTCGTCAGGGATCTCGGCCACCGGTTCGGCTCGGTTGCGCGCCGCCGCGCGGTGCGCGTCGGCGACCTTGTGCTGGGCGATCCCGTAGACGAAGGCCAGAAAAGGGCGGCCTTGATCGCGGTACGAGGGCAATGCCGTTAGCACCGCGAGACACACCTCCTGCGCAACGTCGTCCGCCGAAGCGAACGATCGCTCCTGCCTGCCAACCCGGGCGCGGCAATACCGCACTACCAGTGGACGGATAGCCGCCAGCAGCCGCTCCACTGCCTGGGGATCTCCCTCGACAGCAGCGGCGACCGGCTCATCCAGTCCATCCCCCACATTGGCCATCGCAGACAACAGTCCCAGTGTTACGTGTAGGTGTGCAGAGAACCCGGCCCGTGGTCGCCTCCACCGCGCACCGGTGACCGTTACCGTACCGTCGGCTCCCACCGGACCGGCGCGCGCGGTGCACCCGGGCGCGCCGCGGCGGCGGGGGCCGCGAAAATACGGTTCACTCTGCAGACCCGCGGTCCGGGTCGCCGTTTCAACGAGCGAGCCCGGTTGCGGGTACGAGATCCGCCGGAGGGGCGGGGTGGTGAGGCGGGGATCCGCCACGTCGAACGCCGGACCGTGATGGGGACCACACGGGTGCGGGCCAGGGCGGAACGCCCTGGCCCGTCGTCACCTGGGAACCGGCCGTGTCAGGAACGGGGAGAGCGGCAGGTCAGCTGACCAGGCCGCGGCGGAAGCCGTGCGCGACGGCCTGCGCGCGGTCGCGCACGCCGAGCTTGCGGAACAGCCGCCGGGCGTGCGTCTTGACCGTGTCCTCGGACAGGTAGAGCTCGCGGCCGATCTGGCCGTTGCTCTTGCCCTGGCTCATCCCGCGGAGCACCTGAAGCTCGCGCTCGGTCAGCTGGACGCCCGGGTCGGACGGCTGACGGGGCGCGGGCACCGAGGTGCTCGCCAGGGTGTGGGCCAGCGCGGCGACCAGCTCCGGCCGGGACGCGTCCCAGCGGAGGTAGCCGCGGGCACCGCCGGCGATCGCGGCGGCGATGCTGCCCGCGTCGTCCGGGGCGCCGAAGACGATGACGTTCGCCTGGGGGTTGGCCGAGACGAGCCGCCGGGTGGCTTCGACACCCGTCGGGACCGCGCGCTGCGTCCCGACAAGCACGACGTCGACGGGCTGACGGGAGTACCGGGCCAGCAGCTCGTCACCGTGCGCTACGCAGTCGATGCGACTGACCCCAGGGACCGCGGACATCACTCGGGTGAGCCCTTCGCGGACACTGCGTCGGTCGTCGCAGATCAAGACCGTCGTCACGGGGTTTCCTTCCTGCAGCCGGGTGACATTCCACTTCCCCTATCGGACGCTTTAGCCCGAACCTTGACACGATCCGGTGGCTTTTTTTGAACTTTCTTAGCCCGGATGCCGGAACACCCCATTCCGACGGCTCAACCACCCGGGACGGGGACCCATGGTGATTCCCCCGCAACCCTCCTCCCGCAAGGATCTGCGCTTCGTAACACTGCGTGCAACACCTGCGCCACTCTGAATCGATACTCCTCGGCGTGTCCTGGGCGCAGGTCGGCCGCGACGAGCGCCGCCGGCCACGAAAGTGAAAGGAGTTCGCATTCCTCCGCGGTGGCCATTGCATTTCCGACAAGCTCGTCCGAAATCTTCCGGTGATCGGGATCCCCGGCCGCGCTCAGCGCGACGGCCAGCACAATCCCGGATTTCACGGTGTGCCGCCGGGCACCCCGGGCGCGCGCGGTTTCGAAAGCGAGCCGGGCGTGCGGCACGGCGGCGGCGCCCTGACCTGCGGCGAGCTCGATTTCGGCGCCCACCCAGCCGCGGCGCACGGTGGCCCGCCAGCCGTGGTCGGCGGCGGCGGCCCGTTCGGCGAGGCGACGGGCGGCGGTGAGGCGGCCCAAGGCGAGGTTGTCGGCAGCGAGGCCGAGGAGGGCGTCAGCCTGGGCGCCCGGGGCGTCGAGACCGTCGGGGTCACGGCCGGTCGCGGCTGCTTCCGCACTGGATGCAACCGGCTCGCGGCCGGCGGCGGTCCGCGGGCGGGGAGTGGCCGCCTTCGGCTCGGGGCCGTCGGGGTCGGGCTTGGTGGCCAGGTGGGCGACCTTGGCGAAGGCCTCGCCGTCGAGAGCGCGGGCGCGGCGGTGCCCGCCCAGCTGCCGCCGGTGGGAGGCGAGGGTGCTCGCGGCGAGGGAGGCGGTCACCGGGTCGCGCCCGCGCCGGAGGGAGTCCAGGAGCGTGGCCGCGGCGGCGTAGCGGCCTTGCGCGCCGAGGACGACGGCGGCGAGCAGCCGTTCCCGCGGGCGGCCGGAGCCGCGCGCGACCGCGGGACCGGGCAGCGGGCCACTCCCGAACGCGGCGGCCCTCAGGGCGGGTTCGTGCACCCGTCCTTTCTAGCGGTTCACACCGACAAAAACATGATCGATCTACCGTCGGGCGCCGACCAGGACGTGCTCGATGCGGTCCGCGGCGGCCGGCAGGTCCGTGAGCAGCTCCACCTTGTCCGGCAGCGACCCCGCGTCCCAGCCCGGGCCGCACGCGAACAACCGGCTGCGCTGCCTCCCCCGCGAGACCCTCGCGAACAGCCGTGCGTCCGCCACCCCGCGGCCGTTGGCCCACAGCACCACCGCCGCCGGTGCGCTGCGGCGGACCGCCACCGCCAGCACCTCCGCCGGCAGCGGCACCCCGAACAGCTGCGCGCCGATGCGCCGGCCGGCCAGGGAGGCCGCCAGCGCGTACATCGGCATCGAGTCGCGCTCGTCCGGGACGCAGCCGAGGAGGACCGGGCGGGTGTTGCGGGGCTCGTCGAGCACCGGGGTCGCGCGGACCAGTGCCGCGAACACGCACTCCGCGAGCAGGTACTCCACCTCCGCCCCCGCGCTCGCGCCGCGCCACCGGGCTCCGAGCGCCGACAGGACCGGCTCGATCACGCCCGTCCACGCCGGGAGCACCCCCAGCTCGGCGATGGTGTCGGCGAGCATCCGCTGGACCGCGCCGACGTCCATCGCCAGTGCCGCCGTGCTCAGGCGGCGGGCCAGGCGGGAGCGGACCTCGTGACCGTCGTCCCCGACCGCGGACTCCGACGGCGAGGCGGGCTCCTCCGGCTGGGGCGGCCCGGAACGCGGGATCTGCTCCAGGGCGTAGCGCGCCGCCTCGGCCGTCGACGCGCCGCTCAGCAACGCACGCTGCATCAGTTCGAGGCGGCCGATGTCGGAGGTGCCGTAGCGGCGGTGACGGCCGTCCGTGTGGCGGCTGGGCCCCAGTCCGTAGCGGCGGTCCCAGGTTCGGAGGGTGGACGGCGCGACCCCGAGCCGGCGGGCGACCGAGGCCACCGGCAGGGTGGGTTCTTCGGTGCCCGACCCAGCTCCCACGAGCCTCAATATCCAGGCACCCAGCGCCGTCGGCAACCGGAGGCGAAAGCCCTGCTCACACATCCGGGGGATGCCTAACGGCTGAATCGAACCGAATCGCTTGAACAACTATTGGCGCGCTTCTAACGTTACCGCCGTTGCACCGAATGGAGTATCGACTCCACAGCAGAGCAGCTAGCGGCATCGACCGAATGACGGAGGCGGTCAGGATGGCAGACACGCGCAGGCTCCCAGGACCCAACGCCGACATGTGGGACTGGCAGCTCGAAGGGTCGTGCCGGGGGATGGACAGCGCGTCCTTCTTTCACCCGGACGGCGAGCGCGGCCCGGCGCGGGCACGGCGGGAAGCCAGAGCGAAGGCCGTCTGCCTGAGCTGCCCGGTTCTCGAGATGTGCCGCAGCCACGCGCTGGCCGTGCACGAGCCGTACGGCATCTGGGGCGGGCTCTCGGAGTCCGAGCGGGAACACATCATCAAGTCGGACAAACGCGCTCTCAGCATGTCCGGCGGCTGAGCGCGCCACGGGCTGGACACAACACAGACATCGGAGGGCGGCACCGGGTGGGGTGCCGCCCTCCGTGCCGTTCAGGGGTCAGAGCTGCCGGGCGGCGTGCTGGTGCACGGAGACCAGCTCCGGCAGCGGGACGACGGCCCGAGACACCGTCGCAAGGTCCTTGCCTTCGACTGTCCACGGTGGCGGGAAAGTGTGGATGCCCTGGTCGGCGGCGACCGCGCCGACCTCGTCCGGCCAGCCGGGCCAGCGCAAGGTTTCGTAGAACCGGTCGAGCGAGCCGGCCAGCACCGCGTGCAGCCAGGCGGCGTAGCCCTGGCCGAGGTCCTGCCACTCGAGGACGTCCGGCCCGAAGTAGTGGACGGTCGGCCGGCCCTCCGGGTTCGCGGCCCAGACGTAGGAGCCGCCGAGGACGTCGTAAGCCACCGGCAGGATGCCGGACCCGGGTTCGGCGCGCTCGAGGATGCCGGGCAGCGCGCCCGCACCGCTGCCGAGTACCCGCAGCCACCCGTGGTCGATCAGCAGGCCGCCGGTGTGGCCGACGACGGCGCCCAGCCACGACGTTGTCGTGATCCGCAGTTCACGCAGGCAGTGGGCCGCGCGGCCGCCGTCGGTTTCGAGCACGGTCACCGGGTAGGGCGCCGCAGCGATCGCGGCGGCCACCTCGTCCCACGCTGGTGTCGTCATGCCGGTCGGCGTGGCAGACGAAAACGGGGCGGCACCTCGCGAGAGGTACCGCCCCGTTCCCGTGGAACCGCGTCAGTGCGAGTGGCCGTGGCCCGCCGCGGCGGGCTCTTCCTCGGCCGGCTTCTCGACGACCGACGACTCCGTCGTCAGCACGAGCCGCGCGATCGAAGCGGCGTTCGCCACCGCGGACCGGGTCACCTTGACCGGGTCGACGATGCCGGCGGCCAGCAGGTCGGTCAGCTCGCCGGTGGCGGCGTTGAAGCCCTGGCCCCAGCCCTGCTCCTGCACCTTGTTGACGATGACCGCGCCCTCGTGGCCCGCGTTGGTCGCGATCCAGAACAGCGGCGCCGTCAGCGCGTCCTTCACGATCCGGACGCCGGTGGCTTCGTCACCGGTGAGGCCAAGGCCGCCCTCGAGCTCCTTGACCGCGTGGACCAGCGCCGACCCGCCACCGGGCAGGATGCCCTCCTCGACGGCCGCCTTGGTCGAAGCCACGGCGTCCTCGATGCGGTGCTTGCGCTCGTTCAGCTCGGTCTCGGTGGCCGCGCCGACCTTGATGACCGCGACGCCGCCGCCGAGCTTCGCGAGCCGCTCCTGCAGCTTCTCGCGGTCCCAGTCGGAGTCGGTCGTCTCGATCTCCTTGCGGATCTGCGCGACCCGCCCGGCGATGGCGTCCTTGGAGCCGGCACCGTCGACGATCGTGGTGTCGTCCTTGGTGACGACGATCCGGCGGGCCTTGCCCAGCGCGCCGAGGTCGACGTCGGACAGCTTGCGGCCGATCTCCGCGGAGATGACCTCGCCGCCGGTGACGACCGCGAGGTCGTCCAGGAACGCCTTGCGGCGGTCGCCGAAGAACGGCGCCTTGACCGCGACGGCGGTGATCGTCTTGCGCAGCGAGTTCACCACGAGGGTGGACAGCGCCTCGCCGTCGACGTCCTCGGCGATGATCAGCAGCGGCTTCTTGGCCTCGACGACCTTCTCCAGCACCGGCAGCAGGTCGGCCAGCGCCGAGATCTTCTCGCGGTGCAGCAGCACGTAGGCGTCCTCGAGGATCGCCTTCTGCTCCTCCGGGTTGGTCGCGAAGTGCGCCGAGAGGAAGCCCTTGTCGAACTGGACGCCCTCGGTGATCACCAGCTCGGTCGCCAGGGTCGACGACTCCTCGATGGTGATGACGCCGTCCTCGCCGACCTTCTCGACGGCTTCGCCGAGCAGGGCGCCGATGTTGGCGTCGCGGGAGGTCACGGTGCCGACCTGGGCGATGTTCTCGCGGCCCTTGACCGGGGTGGCCTTGGCCTTGAGGACCTCGATGACCTTCTCCGCGGCGGCCTCGATGCCGCGGCCGATCGAGGTCGGGTTCGCGCCGGCCGCGACGTTGCGCAGGCCGACCTTCACCAGCGACTGCGCGAGCACGGTCGCGGTGGTGGTGCCGTCGCCCGCGACGTCGTTGGTCTTGGTGGCGACGCTCTTGGCGAGCTGCGCGCCGAGGTTCTCGAACGGGTCGTCGAGCTCGATCTCACGGGCGACGGTGACACCGTCGAGGGTGATGGTCGGGCCGCCGAACTTCTTGTCGAGCACGACGTGGCGGCCGCGCGGGCCGAGGGTGACCTTGACGGCGTCGGCGAGCTTGTTCACCCCGCGCTCCAGCGCGCGACGAGCGTCCTCGTCGAAACTGATCTGCTTGGGCATAGCGTGTTCCGCTTACCTTTCGGTGTCTTTTGAACGCAAGAACGCCCCGTCCCCCGGCTTGTGCGGGGCCCGGGGCGTCATGCGCTGGGAGCGGACGTCAGTTGATGACGGCCAGCACGTCGCGGGCGGAGAGGATGAGGTAGTCCTCGCCGTTGTACTTGACTTCGGTGCCGCCGTACTTGGAGTAGATGACGACGTCGCCGACGTTCACGTCGAGCGGGACGCGGTTGCCCTTGTCGTCGATCCGGCCCGGGCCCACGGCCAGAACCTTGCCCTCCTGGGGCTTCTCCTTGGCGGTGTCGGGGATGACGAGGCCGGAAGCGGTCGTCTCCTCGGCCTCGCTCGTCTGGACGACGATCTTGTCCTCGAGCGGCTTGATGTTCACGCTCACCGGGTTGACCTCCACGGTCGTCGAAAGCGTTGGCAGGATGTGGTTACGGCTCTACCACCCCCGCCGTCGCGGGTGCCGGGGCTGTTCGGGCCGTGCGATTAGCACTCTAGCCACGTGAGTGCCAGTCGTGCAAGGAGGGTCCACCCGACGTGGGACAGCGGGCCTGACCGGCTTCTTTCAGCCTGCGCCGGCTCCGCGGCGGACGCCCGGCGGGCCATCACCCGCGACCCGCCATCACCCGTCGGCCGCTTACCTCCGGCGTGAGTTTCTGGTTAGGTTCTCACCTCTGGTACCCGCACCCTGGGGGTTCATCGCCCATGTCCCACCCGATCCCGAGAACCGCGGCCGTCGCGGCCGCCGTCGCCCTGCTCAGCGGCCTGGCCGCAGCCCCGGCCCACGCCGACCCCACCGGCCAGCGCCAACGCGACTTCGCCGCCGCCGCGGCCGAGTTCGGCGTCCCGGAGAACGTCCTCCTCGGCGTCTCCTACCTGGAGTCGCGCTGGGACAGCAACGCCGGCACGCCGAGCACGTCGGCGGGCTACGGGCCGATGCACCTCACCGACCTGCGCGAAGCCGGTGTCACGGGCACCCACCACGACGAAGGCACCGAGGACCCCCGCGGCGACGACGCCCGCCCGGCCCGGCACCCGCAGGCCGGCCCCGACGTGCCGCCGCCCGCGCTGCAGACCGTCGACGAGGCCGCCCAGCTCCTCGAGACCGACGCGCGGACGCTGCGCACCGACCCGGCCCAGAACATCCGCGGCGGTGCCGCACTCCTGGCGAAGTACCACACCGGCCACGACTGGTACGACGCCGTCGCGAAGTACAGCGGGTCCACCGGAGACGCGGCACGGACCTTCGCCGACGAGGTCTTCGACACGATCAAGACCGGCACCGCCCGGACCACCGACGACGGCCAGCAGGTCACCCTCGCCGCCGCCCCGGACCTGGTCGTCCCCCAGCACCCCGAGACGAACCCGCCGGGCGTCGAATGCCCGCGCCGGGTGACGTGCGAGTCGGTCCCGGCCCCCTACCAGGAGCTGCCGAACGACGACTACGGCAACCACGACCTGGCCGACCGGCCGAACAGCCAGAAGATCGACCACATCGTCATCCACGACACCGAGGGCTACTGGGACAGCGTCCTCAAGCTCGCCCAGGACCCGACGTACGTCAGCTGGCACTACACGATCCGCTCCAACGACGGCCTGATCGCGCAGCACGTGCCGACCAAGGACGTCGCCTGGCACGCCGGCAACTGGTACGTCAACGCGAAGTCCGTCGGCATCGAGCACGAGGGCTTCGCCGCGAAGGGCACCTGGTACACCGAAGCCATGTACCGCTCGAGCGCGAAGCTCGTCGGCTACCTCGCGCGCAAGTACGACATCCCGCTCGACCGCGCGCACATCATCGGCCACGACAACGTGCCGGGCACCGTCCCGTCGACCATCAAGGGCATGCACTGGGACCCGGGCCCCTACTGGGACTGGTCGCACTACTTCGACCTGCTGGGCGCGCCGCTCGGCGGGTTCGGCCTGCCCGGCTCGTCGCTGGTCACCATCGACCCGGACTTCGCGAAGAACCAGCCCGCGTTCACCGGCTGCGACAGCCCAGGGACGCCGTGCGCCCCGCGCGGCTCGGAAGCCGTCGTGCTGCACTCGGAGCCGAGTGAGGCTTCGCCGCTGCTGAAGGACATCGGCCTGCACACCGACGGCTCACCGTCCACGATGGACGTTTCGGACGTCGGCAGCCGGGCCGCGACCGGGCAGCGGTACGCCGTCGCCGAGGTGCGCGGGGACTGGACGGCGATCTGGTACCTCGGCCAGAAGGGCTGGTTCCACAACCCGCGCGGTGCCCGGGTGGCGAAGCCCGCGATCGGCTGGGTCGCGACGCCGAAGCCCGGCCTGGCGACCGTGCCGGTGTACGGCCGCGCCTACCCCGAGCCGGAGGCCTACCCGGCCGGCGTGACCGTGCAGGCCATCACGCCGCTGCCGTACACCCTCGCCGCCGGTCAGAAGTACTCCTCGGGCGGCACGGTCGGCTCGGAGTACTACTGGGCGACCACCTTCGACCCGGCCGACCACGTGGTGGTGAAGGGCAAGCTCAAGTACGTCCAGATCCAGTTCGGGCACCGGATCGCCTTCGTCAAGGCCGACGACGTCCGGATCGTCCCGGCGTTCTGACCCGCGGCGGTGGAGGTCGCGCTCACGCGTCGAGCGCGACCTTCACCCCGGCCGCCTGCTCGGTGTTGCGGCGCGTCTTCGCCCAGCCGTTGCGCCCGCGGACCAGCCGGAACAGCGCGCGCCACGACGTCACGTAGAACGTGTAGATGTACAGCGCGTAGGCGAAGCCCATGCCCAGCCCGCGCAGGATGTTCTTGCTGCGCAAGCACTTCAGCTGGTAGATCGGGCCCCAGACGAGGAACGGCAGCAGCCCGAACGAGCCGTAGATGGCGAAGAGGATCCAGGCGCCGCCGGTGAACCACGTCCACATCTGTGCCGGGTCGCCCGTCGTGCCGATCACCAGCAGGATGAACGGGATCGGGTAGAGCAGTGAGCCGAGCAGCTGCAGCCACGGCTGGGCCAGGTAGTACATCATCTCCGCCGCGCCGAGCGTGCTGACGTGCGGGGAATCCCAGATCCGCCGGAGGTACCGGGCGCACTGCATGGTGCCCTGGCCCCACCGCGTGCGCTGCACGAGGAACCGGCGCAGGCTGTACAGACCTTCCTGCGACACGTGGGAATCCGGGGTGAACGCGGTGCGCCAGCCCGCGGTGAGCAGGTGGACGCCGAGCTCGAAGTCCTCCAGCAGCGAGCCGCGCCACGGCTCTTCGGCGTCGCCCGCGATCGAGTCCAGCGCGGTGAGGCGGGTGAACTGGCCGTTGCCGCCCATGGAGATCGTGCCGGTGAACCCGCGGGACGTCTGGATCGCCGCGATCGCCGTGCGGAACTCCAGGTCCTGCAGCTGGGCGAGCTTGAGGCCGAACCAGCGGCCGAGGGGGTGGCGGCTCGGCGGTGGCGTGCCCGCGTTGCCCATCCACACGTCGAGCTGGACCGCGCCGACCTCCGGGTCGCCGAAGAGGTGGTCCGCCGCGCAGACCTCGAGGCAGTTCGGCGCCGGGCGGCCGTCGGCGTCGACGACCACCACGACGACGTCGTCGCGGCGCGCGTCCGGGCCCATCCAGTCGTCGAGAGCGCGGTAGGCCGCGTTCAGCGCGTCCCCCTTGCCGGTGCGGGCCTCGGGGCGCACGCGCGGCACCAGGTGCAGGTACGGGTCGTAGCCGCCGTGCCGCCGCCAGAGCATCCGGACGACGCGGGCGGTGCGGTCCTCCGAGTCGTCGTCGACGACCCAGACGTGCGCCCGGCGGAACGTGGTCCGCAGGTAGCGGATGGTCTCGCGGATCACCGTCTGCTCGTCGCGGCACGGCACGAAGAAGTGCCACGTGAAGTCCGCCGGATCGCCGACCGGGCCGGGTTTGCGGCGCAGGTACGGCACCACGATCACCACGACGTAGACGAGGAACGCCACGCTCATCGTCAGCGCGAACGCCTGCGTGATGGCCAGCAGGACCTTGACGCTCATGCCTTCTTCTTCCGGGTGGCCAGCCAGACGAACAGGACGATCGAGACGGCGCCGCCGAACACGCTCACCATCGAACCGAGCAGCGTGTGACCCCAGTAGTAGCCCTCGTCGGTGCCGAGGGAGTGCACGAGCCCGACGATCGTCAGAATGCGCAGCTGGTTCACCAGCACGACGACGACCGCCGAAATGCCGAGCGAAAAGAACAACCGCCGCGCATTCGACGGGCGGAAGTACACCATGGCCATCGTCACAACGAGCAGCGGGAGCAAAAGGAACGCCGAAGAGCATTCCGGCGTCATTCTCAACCCGAACGGAGTAGCACTGGTCAACCCAAAGTAAACGGACTCCCGATCGGGTGCCACATAGACACCCGATGCAGTGAACAGATCGAGGATCGCGCCGGCGAGACGCACTTCCAGCTCGCGGTAGAACCGCTCGGCCAGCACCACCACGACCCCCGCGGCGGCCAGCGCACTCAGCGCCACTACCAGCGGAAACCGTGTCATCCCTGAGTTCGGAGCGCTCGCTACCGCCACGACGTTCCTCTCGGTGTCGATTTTCCGACCAAGCTGCGGACCCCGGGCGAGCGTAGGACATGTGTGCCACGCCTTTCCACTCGGAGGGGTGGAAAAGCCGCCCCAATCGGCTGGACCTGTGGCGAACTTGTTACGCCATCCGAGTGATGTCGAAATGACCAGCGAAAACGACGTCCAGCCTTACCCGATCCGGTGATTCGGGAAATTTTGTGTGCTATTCCGGCCGGTCTTCGCGATAGTCGATCCGCGTGCCGAGTCGAGGCAAGCCGGTTCGATCCGCGCCGCCGTCACGCACCCCCGATCAATCCAGCGAATTCGGAGGACCACTTGATGAAGAGCTCCCTCGTGCGCCGCGGCGGACTGCTCGCCGCGGTCGTGGCGAGCGTCGTGCTCGCCGGCGCGGCCCCCGCCTCGGCGGCCCCCGGCGACGGGTCCGCGTACGGCGTCAAGGTCGACGTCAAGCTGCTCGGCCAGGACGCGGTGAAGGCGGGCCCGTTCGCGGCCGCGAACACCGCGGGGCCGACCAGCAGCAGCCTGGCGAAGGTCGACCTGAAGGGCATCCTCACCGCCGGCGCGATCAACACCGAAGCCAAGCGCGACGAGAACTCCGGTGCGGTGACGGCGAAGGCGAGCACCGCCGACGTCGGGCTGCCGCTGCTGAAGGCGGCGCTCGGCAACGTCGGCATCAAGCTCGTCGAGGCCGTCTGCACCGCGACCCAGAAGGGCGTCGAAGGCAGCACGAAACTGGTCGGCGCCGACCTCGGCAGCGTCGGCGCGGTCGACGCCACCCCGGCGGCGAACACGCAGATCAAGGTCGGCCTCGGCGCGCTCAACGTCGCGACGATCACCCTGAACGAGCAGGTCAAGAACGCCGACGGCAGCCTCACGGTCAACGCCGTCCACGTGAAGCTGCTCGGCGAAGGGCTGCAGGCGCTCGGCTCGGGTGACGTGATCGTGTCGTCGGCGACCTGCGGCCCGGCCGCACCGCCGATGCCGCTGGCGTCCGGCCCCGGGCTGTGGATCGGGCTCGGCCTGCTCGGCGCCATCGCGGTGCCGGTCGGCACCCGCATCTCCCGCCGCCGTTCCGCTCGAGCCTGAGTGAGGTCCGGATGTACAGGATGCCGGGCGCCGGGGTCGGCGTGGCCGGTGGCGGGGTGGGCACCCTCGCCGCCACCGGTGCCGACATCGGGTGGTGGCTCGCGCTGGGCGTGCTCCTGGTCCTGCTCGGGACCGTCGCGCTGATCGCCGTCCACCGCCGCAACCGCCGTCTTTCCCGGGCGCGGGAATGAGAAGCGGGCCGCCGGCGTGTGCCCCTCGCACGCCGGCGGCCCCCGCCGGCGGCACCCATTGCCGGGAATTTGCCGGAGACTGGACGATGTGGAGAAGGGGCGGCACGGGGTGGACGTGATGTTGCTGGCCGGGACGCGGCCGGAGGCCGTCAAGCTCGCGCCGCTGGCCCTGGCGCTGGCGGCGCACCCGGTGCTGCGCCCGGTCGTGGTCCACAGCGGCCAGCACCCGGGCATGGTCGAGCAGGCGCTGGAGCCGTTCGGGCTGACGGTGGACGAATGGCTCGCCGTACCCCCGCGCGTGACCGGCGGCCAGGCCGAGCTGGTGGCGGGCCTGCTCCCGGCCCTCGACGACGTGCTGCGCCGCACCGCACCGGCGGCACTGGTCGTCCAGGGCGACACGACGACGACGCTCGCGGGCGCGCTGGCCGCGTTCTGGCTGGGCATCCCGGTGGTCCACCTGGAGGCCGGGCTGCGCACCCACGACCTCGCGGCACCGTTCCCGGAGGAGGGCGCGAGGCAGATGGTGTCCCGCATCGCGGCCCTGCACCTGGCCCCGACCCTCGGAGCGGCGGCGGCGTTGCGCGAGGAAGGCGTGGCAAGGCAACGAATCGCGGTCACGGGCAACACGGTGGTCGACGCGGTGCTGGAGATAGCGGCCCGCGACGTCCCGGCCCGCGACACGGCGTTGGCGTTGCTGGAGATGGAGCTGGCCGAGGCAGGCGAGCGGCTGGTGCTGGTGACGTCCCACCGCCGAGAGTCCTGGGGCGAGCCGCTGGAGCGAACACTGGCGGCGGTGCAGCTGATCGTGGCCGAGCACCCGGACGTGCAAGTGCTGTTCCCGGCGCACCCGAACCCGCAGGTCCGCGCCCAGGTGGAGGCGGCGCTGAGTGGCCTGCCCAGGGTGACGGTGACGGACCCGCTGGAGTACCCGGACCTGGTGAGGGCCCTGCGCCTGGCGGCGCTGGTGCTGACGGATTCGGGCGGCATCCAGGAGGAAGCACCGACGTTCGGAACACCGGTGGTGGTCCTGAGGGACGTGACGGAGCGCGCAGAGGTGGTGGAGGCGGGCTGCGCATGGCTGGCAGGAACCGACACCGCGCGAATAGTGGACCTGGCAGCAAGGCTGCTGAGCGGCGAGTTGCGCCCAGCCCACGTGGGAAACCCGTACGGCGAAGGAAACGCGGCAACGCTGGCAGTGGCGGCAATAGAGGAACTACTGGGCGTACGGGCAACAACCCCGGCACCAGTTCAGTAGCAGAAGACCACCCACAAACCGGCGGCCGAACCAACACAAAAACCGGCAGCCGAAGCACCCCAAAGCGGCAACACGGAGCCCAGACCCCCCGCAACCCCGATCCGAAGCCCCAACACGGCCGGCGGCACGTTGTCAAGAGAACGGAACAGCACACGACTGAACACCAGACACTAAGGCG
>NZ_JBEXMD010000041.1:0-92729 GCF_040610315.1 Amycolatopsis sp. NPDC004169 | reverse complement strand
CGCAGATCACGGGCGGCCGCAGCCGGTTCTGCCCGCCGGAGCAGATCGCCCGCGACGAGCCGTACTGCCTCGGACCGGCCGGTCCGTCCACCGTCGACCGGCTCGTCAGGCGCTCACGCCGGTGAGCGCGAAGAACTCCTGCCGCGTCTTGGGCTCCTCCCGGAGCAGGCCGTGCAGCGACGACGTCACGGTCTGCGCGCCGCTCGCGCGCACGCCGCGCAGCGACATGCACAGGTGCTCGGCCTCGATCACGACGCCGACGCCCTTGGGCGACAGCTGTTCCTGCAGCCAGTCGGCGACCTGCTTGGTCAGCCGTTCCTGCACCTGCAGGTCGCGCGCGAACATCTCGACGACGCGGGCCAGCTTGGACAGCCCGAGGATCCGCTCGCCGGGCAGGTAGCCGACGTGCGCGACGCCGCGGAAGGGCAGCAGGTGGTGCTCGCACAGCGACTGCACCGGGATGCTCTTCGCCAGCACGAGCTCGTCGTAGCCCTCGTCGTTGGGGAAGGTCGTGAGCCGGAAGTCGCGGGGCCGCAGCATTTCCGCGTAGGCGTGGGCGACCCGCCGCGGCGTGTCGCCCAGGTGCTCCGACGTCGGGTCCTTGCCGAGGGCCCGCAACAAGTCGGCGACCGCACGCTCGGCCGCGCGCAGGTCGACGGCGTCGCGGTCGGGGACGACACCGAGGTGCCGCAACGGGACCGGTGCGCTGACGGGTTCGACGGTCACGGGGGCCTCCTTCTAAAATCAAGACGAGCCGACGTTAGAAGCCGGCCGGGGTTTTCGTCAACACTCATTTGTTTTAGAATGCGGTGATGCAGCACCCCCAGGCGCTGGCCGCGGCCGCAGCGCTCGACGAGCCGACCCGGCGCCGGTTGTACGAGTACGTGGTCCGCCGCCCGGAGCCGGTGAGCCGGGACGACGTGGCCGCTGCTCTCGGTGTACCCCGTGCGACGGTCGCGTTCCACCTCGACCGCCTGGTGGACGAGCAGCTCCTGGAGGTCGGTCACGAGCGCCGGACGGGCCGGACCGGGCCCGGGGCGGGCCGCCCGGCGAAGCTGTACCGGCGCTCGGGCAGGCAGGTGAGCTTTTCCCTGCCCGAGCGGCAGTACGAGCTCGCCGGCCACCTGCTGGCGGCGGCGGTGGAGGAGGCCGGCGAAACCGGCGGCTCACCGCGGGAAATCCTCACCGCACGTGCCCGCGCACACGGCGCCGACCTGGCCGCGGGCGGCCGGGACATAGTGAGCACGCTGGAGGAAACCGGCTTCGAGCCGCGCGCGGAAGACGGCTCGGTGGTGCTCGCGAACTGCCCGTTCGACGCGCTCGCCCGGGCCCACCGGCGGCTGGTGTGCGAGATGAACCTGGGCTTGGTCGAAGGCATGCTCGCCGGGGTGGGGGAGAAGAGCTTGCGCGCCCGGCCGGACCCGCGGCCGGGCACGTGCTGCGTCCGCTTGGCCGCGGACTGAGGGACCGAGGCCGCCCCGGGGGCGCGATGCGCTGGTTCGGGCACCTCACCGAGCTGTCCGGCGACCGCGGTGGTCATCGTGCCCGGCGTCGGACGCTCCCGGGGCGGGCTTCGAACCAGCCGAAGGCCGCCCCGGGAGCGGGGTCCGCTACTGCGGCGGCACCTCGCCGAGCCGCCCGACCACCGCGGTCGTGATCGCGCTCGCGCCCAGTTCCGTGCCCGGCTCGAGCCAGGGCTGCTCCGGCTCGGCCCCCGCGATCGTGCGCTCGCCGATGAACGCCCCGGTCGCCGGGTCGATGATCAGCTGGCGGATCTCGTGGCGGTCGTCCAGGCCGAGCGCGATGCCCGTCCGGCCGTCGAGGTTGGCTTCGGCCGCCAGCACCTTGATGCCCGGGATCTTCGCCAGCGCCCGGTACCACTGCGCCCGCAGCTGCGCCGGCATCCGGCCCGCGCGGAGGATTTCGACGCCGAAGTGGAACATCACCGATGGCGTCGAGCCGCGGCCCTTCGTCAGCTGCTGCAGCCTCGCGTAGAGCGCCGCCGGGTCGTGGGGCAGCGCCGCGTAGAACGCCGCGCTGTCCCAGTCCGTCGCGTCGCCGCACTTCTTCGGCGGTTTGGCCTTCGGGAAGAAGTCGCCGCAGCGGCCCTGCCACTGGCCCTGGTCGGTGTCGGTGACCTCCGGCTCCGGGGCCTGCGCCTGCGGCACCGAACCGCCGAGGAACTTCCCGGTCCGCAGGATCCTGCGGGTTTCCTGCCAGAGGTCGTGCTCGTCCGCCGGGATCCAGCGGTCGACCTCCTGCTCCCACAGGTAGGTGTAGCCCGTGGTGTCGCCGGTCTGGACGCCGCGCTGCACCCACGTGTGCTCGGCGACCAGGCGGAACTGCCCGGGCCCGACCGGCTGGTCGGCCGCGCCGACGGTCAGGTCCGCCGCGCGGGTCAGCACCTGGACCGCGGACATGAGCCGGACGTCGGGGGTCGCCGGCTTCGTCGTCGAGCCGGACGGCGGCGCCGCGACCGGCGGTGCCGCGGCCGGCCCGGGTGCCGGAGCGGCCGGGCGCTGCTGGGCGAGCACCACCGTCACCGCGACCACCCCGGCCACGGCGGCCGCGACCGGCAGCGCGAACCGGCGGACGCGCTTCGGGCGCAGGGGGAGCACGGTGCCGGTGTCGAGCTCGGCCAGCAGCCGGGCGCGGGCCGCGGACAGGTCGGCCGGCGCGGTGCGGGCTTCGCGGTGGAGCAGCTCGAGGGTGTCGTCGAGCTCGTTCATTTCGGGTTCTCCTCGGTGGGGACGAGCAGGGCTTGGAGCCGGTGGCGGACGCGGTGCAGGCGCGAGCGCACCGTGCTCGCGGGCACGCCGAGCGCCTCGGCGACTTCGGCCGGTTCGAGACCGGCCCAGGACGTCAGCAGCAGCACGTCGCGGTCCTGTTCGGACAGTGCGGCGAGCTCGGCGGCGAGCACGCGCAGCCGTGCGGCCGCGTCGACCCGGCCGGCGACCGCGGCGTCGTGGTTTTCGGCCGGGCGGTCCTCGACGCCGGCCTTCGCGGTCAGCTGGAACCCGCGGACCTCCTGGCGCACGTGGTTGCGCAGGAGGTTGGTGGCGATGCCGTAGAGCCAGCCGCGGACCGGGGCCCGCTCCGGGTCGTAGCTCGCCCGTCTTCGCAGCGCGACGACGAACGTCTCCGCCACGAGGTCGTCGGCGACGTGCACGCCCACCCGGCCCGCGAGGTAGCCGCGCAGGGGAGGGGCGTACTCGTCGAAGAGCCGCGCGAAGATCTCCCGGGGATCCCGTGCGGCGAGGTCGGGCCGGTCCAGCCGTTCGACGATTCTGGTCACGCTACTGGTTGTCGGGGTCCGCCGCCCGCGTCCCCGTTCGCTCGCCGGGATGAGACGCACGCCACATCCGCGGAACGGGAGAGCCGCCTGCGGACAACAGCCGGTATGCACAGGGCAACCGCGATCCTGGTCGCCGGAACCTGCTCCGCCGCCGTGGCGGCGACGCTGCTGGCGGCCGCGGCGGTCCGGCCACCGGACCCGGCCGGGCCGCCGGCCCCGGCCGTTCCGGTGCTGACCACGAGCGTGGCGACGACGGCGACCGCGGCACCGCCGGAACGGCTCCGCGAGACGCGCCTGCCCGGGGACGACGAGCCGGGAGCCACGCCGTCGTCACCGCGCGGACCGGCATGCCGGCCGGGCCCACCTTCGTGCGCTTCCGTTCGCCCGGCACCGCGGACGTGACCCGGCGGGCTTCGACGGTGGCTCAGACCACTGCGGGAAGGCGAGTCCGGTGACCGCCACGACCCCGGCGGAGACCTCCGGCGCGGCATCGCGGCGGTGAAAGCCCTTTCTCGTCCGCTCGGGTGGTTCCGACGCGGCGCGGGACGTCCGGAAAGCGCTGGTTCGGCGGTACCGTCTCGGGGGTGAGACGGTACGACGTGGAGGGGGCCAGGGTGGTGGACCGGGCGAAGCCGGGGGAGCAGACGAGGACCTCTCCGCCGGGGCCGCGGCAGCCGAGCCTGGCCGACGTCGCCGGCATGGCCGGTGTCTCGCACATGACCGTTTCGCGGGTGGTCAACGAGAGCGGGCCGGTGCGCCCGGAGACCCGCGAGCGGGTCCTCGCCGCCGTGCAGAAGCTCGGGTACCGGCCCAACACCGCCGCGCGGGCGCTGGTCACCGGCCGTTCGGGGACGCTCGGCGTGGTCGCGCTCGAGTCCAACCTCTACGGGCCGGCGAGCACCCTCTACGGCATCGAAAACGCCGCCCGGGAGGCCGGTTACGGCGTCGCCATCTGCAGCGTCAGCCGGCCGGGCCGCACGTCGATCGGGGACGCGGTGGAGAGCCTGCGGCGCCAGGCGGTGGAGGGCATCGTCGTGATCGCCCCGCACGTCACCGCCGGGCGGGCGCTGGCGGCGGCGCCCTCGGACATCCCGCTGGTGGCGGTCGGCGGTGGCGAGGCCGCGCCGGTGCCGGTGCTCTCGGTCGACCAGTACGACGGCGCCCGCCTCGTCACCGAGCACCTGCTGTCACTGGGCCACCGGACGGTCTGGCACCTGGCCGGTCCGGAGGACTGGCTGGAAGCCCGCGACCGCGAGCGCGGCTGGCGCGAGACCCTGGAGGCCCGGGGCCTGCGCGTCCCGGCGGTGGTCCGGGGCGACTGGAGCCCGCGGTCGGGCTACGAGGCCGGCCGGGCGCTGGTCGGCAGGCGCGGGCTCAAGGCGGTGTTCTCGGCCAACGACCAGATGGCGCTCGGCCTGCTGCGGGCGTTCACCGAGGCGGGCATCCGGGTGCCGGAGGACGTGCACGTCGCCGGCTTCGACGACGTGCCGGAGGCGGAGTACTTCACCCCGCCGCTGACGACGGTGCGCCAGGACTTCATCGAGGTCGGCCGCCGCACGTTCGGTCTCCTGGAAGAGCGGATGGCGGGCGGCGACGCCGGGGCCCGGCACCTCGTGCCCGCCGAGCTGGTCATCCGGGAGAGCACCCGCCCCCGCTGATCCCGGCTGTGGCGTTCCGTGGCTGGTCGGCTGTCTGTTTCCGGACATTGTTAGCGTTAACACGACGTCGGCACTGATCCATCTCGGTGTTGCTTCTTGACCACTTCTGTGGAGTCGGCAAAGGATCGTGTTCGATTCTGGTCCGTCGCCGTCCCAGGAGGCCCGCATGCGCCCGGTCCGCCGTGCCCTTTTCCGGACGTTCTTCGCGGCTCTCGCGGGGCTCCTCGCCCTGGCCGGCATCGCCGTTCCGGCGGCCGCGGCCGCGGCACCGAAGCCGGCGCACAGCGTCACCTACGACGGCTACTCCTTCCTGGTCGACGGGAACCGCACCTACCTGTGGTCCGGCGAGTTCCACTCCTACCGCCTGCCCAGCCCCGACCTGTGGCTCGACATCTTCCAGAAGATGAAGGCGGCCGGCTTCAACGCCACCTCGCTGTACTTCGACTGGGGCTACCACTCGCCGAAGCAGGGCGTCTACGACTTCACCGGCGTCCGCGACCTCGACCGGCTCCTGGACATGGCCCAGCAGGCTGGCCTGTATGTCATCGCGCGGCCCGGGCCCTACATCAACGCCGAGGTCGACGGCGGCGGCTTCCCGACCTGGCTGTCCACCACGCCCGGCCACACCCGCAGCGCCGACCCGGTCTACCTCGCCTACTCCGACGAGTGGCAGACGCAGATCGACCGGATCATCGCCCGCCACCAGCTCACCGACGGCACCGGCAGCGTGCTGGCCTACCAGGTCGAAAACGAGTACTACAACGGCAACGCCGACGGCCGCGCCTACATGCAGCACCTGGAGGACAAGGCCCGCGCCGACGGCATCACCGTCCCGCTCGTCGGCAACAACAACGGCACGTTCAACGCCGGCGCCGCCGCGCTCGACGTCGATGCCGCCGACTCCTACCCGCAGGGCTTCGACTGCTCGAACCCGACGCGCTGGAACGGCGTGCCGGACATCAGCTACGACCACGTCCCCGGCAAGCCGCTGATCACCGCCGAGTTCCAGGGCGGCGCCTTCGACCCGTGGGGCGGCCCGGGCTACGAGAAGTGCGCCCAGCTGATCAACGACCAGTTCGCGAACGTCTTCTACAAGCAGAACATCGCCGTCGGCGCGACCGGCCAGAGCTTCTACATGCTGCACGGCGGCACGTCGTGGGGCTGGAGCGCGATCCCGCAGAACTACACCTCCTACGACTACGGCGCGGCGATCACCGAAGGCCGCCAGTTCGACCCGAAGTACAACGAGGACAAGCTGATCGGCTACTTCACCCAGTCCGTCGCCCCGCTGACCAAGACCGACGGGCTGGCCGCCGCGCCGCTGACCGACCCGGCGCTCACCGACACCGCCCGGATCAACCCCGACACCCGCACGCAGTTCCACACCCTGCGCCACAGCGACTCGACGTCCACCGCCACCAACACCGCGAGCGTCGCGCTCGACCTCGCCGCGCACGCCGGCTACACCTACGACGACCGCGCCGCCGAGGTCGCCTACAGCGGCACGTGGAGCCACGTCGGTCCCGAGGTCGACTACACGGGTGGGGACTACCAGCACACGGAGTCCTTCTCCGACACCACCGGCGACAGCGTCAGCATCCCCTTCACCGGCACCGGGATCCGCTGGGTGACGTCGAAGGACGGCAACCACGGCGTCGCCGACGTCTACCTCGACGACGCGAAGGTCGCCTCCGCCGACCTCTACGCGGCGAGCAAGCAGAACCAGATCACCGGCTACGAGGTCCGCGGCCTGCCCGCCGGGGCGCACACGCTGAAGATCGTCGTCTCCGGGCAGAAGAACACCGCCGCCACCGGGTCCTTCGTCGTGGTGGACGCCGTCGACCTGCTGTCCGGCAGCGCGGACTACTACCCGGTCGTGCCGCAGCAGCCCGGCACCGGCATCACGCTGAACGGGCGGCAGTCGAAGATCCTGGTCGCCGGCTACGACCTCGGTGCCACGCGGATGCAGTACTCGACGTCGGAGGTCATGACGTCCGCCGCCATCGGCAACCGGGACATCGCGGTGCTCTACGGGGACCAGGGCGGACCGGGCGAGACGGTCCTGCGGTTCGCGAAGCAGCCGGCCGTGCAGGTCCTCGGCGGCGCCGCGACGAGCACCTGGGACGCCGTCCGCGGCGACCTGCGGCTGAACTACACCCACGACGGGCTGACCCGCGTGCTCGTCACCGCGCCGGGCGCGCGGCCGCTGCTCCTGCTGTTGGCGGACAAGGCCACGGCGGCGACGTTCTGGCGGCAGGACACCGCGGCCGGGCCGGTGCTGGTCCGCGGCACCCACCTGGTCCGGACCGCGGCCGAGCAGTACGGGGCCCTGGCGCTGACCGGCGACACCGGCACCGACGGCACGTTCGAGGTCTTCGGCACCGCGAACACCGTGACGTGGAACGGTTCCCGGGTGCCGGTCAAGCCGACCGCCGGCGGCGGCCTCACCGGGACCGCGCCGACCGCGAAGGCCGTCACGCTGCCCGCGCTGACGGGCTGGAAGCACCAGCAGGAGTCCCCGGAAAGCCGGCCGGGCTTCGACGATTCGGCGTGGCCGGTGGCCGACAAGGACACCACCAACAGCTCGACCGCGCTCGGCACGAAACCCGTCCTGTTCGCCGACGACTACGGCTTCCACACCGGCAACACCTGGTACCGCGGGCACTTCACCGGTGACGGCAAGCAAACGGGCATCACGCTGTCGAGCCAGAGCGGCGGCCCGGCGGGCGCGTTCTCGGCGTGGCTCAACGGCGTCTTCCTGGGCAGCTCGACCAGCCCGCAGCACACGTTCGGCTTCCCGGCCGGTGCGCTGTGCCAGGGCGACAACGAGATTTCCGTGCTGACCGTGAACATGGGCCACGAAGAGGACTACGGCGCCGGCAACGGGAACAAGGCCGCCCGCGGGCTCACCGCGGCCCGGCTGACCGGCACCCCGCTGACGTCGGTGACCTGGCGGCTGCAGGGCGTCCGCGGCGGCGAGACCGGCCTTGACCAGGTCCGCGGGCCGCTCAACACCGGCGGGCTGTACGGCGAGCGCGCGGGCTGGTCCCTGCCCGGCTTCCCGGACCGCGGCTGGGCACCGGCGTCGCTGCCGTCGAAGGACACCACGCCCGGCGTCTCGTGGTACCGCACCACCGCCGACCTCGACCTGCCGCGCGGCCAGGACACCTCGCTCGGCCTGACGATCACCGACGACCCGGCGCGGCAGTACCGCGCGCTGCTGTTCGTCAACGGCTGGCAGCTCGGCCAGTACGTCAACTACCTCGGGCCGCAGCACAGTTTCCCGATCCCGAACGGCGTGCTGAACCCGAACGGGCACAACACGATCGCGGTCGCGGTGTGGAACCTCGACGGCAGCACGGGCGGGCTCGGCAAGCTCGAGTGGACGAACTACGGCAGCTACCGCTCGCCGCTGACCGTCCGGCCGAACGCCTCGCCCGGCTACGACCCGGTGCGGTACGCGATGCCGCCCGCGCCGACCGCCGGGGTGGCGCTCACCGCGCCGGACACCGCCTCGGCCGGGCAGGCGTTCACCGCGTCGGCGACCGTGTCCGTGCCGGCGGGTGCGCCGACGGCGTTCGACGTCAGGCCCACGCTGACCGCACCCGCCGGGTGGGCGGTCGGGGCGGCGGCGCCGGCTTCGGTCCCGCGCCTCGACGGCGGGAGGTCGGCCACGTTCTCCTGGACGGTGACCCCGCCCTCCACTGTGGACACCGCGGCGCTGAAGGTCGCGGTGGCCTACCGGCAGGCGGGCCGCGCGGGTTCGGTGACCGGGGAACGGATCGTCGGCGCGGTACCCCCGGCACCGCCGGCGGGCCAGGTCGCGGTCAGCTCGCTGCCGTTCCTCACCGCCACGAACGGCTGGGGCCCGGTCGAGCGCGACACGAGCAACGGCGAAGCGAGCGCGGGCGACGGCAGGCCGATGACCGTCGGCGGGGTCTCCTACGCCAAGGGGCTCGGCGCCCACGCGGCGAGCGACGTCCAGCTCTACCTGGCGGGCTCGTGCACCCGGCTGACGGCGTCGGTGGGCGTCGACGGCGAAACCGGCACCGGCGGCAGCGTGACCTTCAGTGTCTCGGCCGACGGGGTGACCAAGGTGACCACCCCGGTGGTCCGCGGCGGGCAGCAGGCGGTCCCGATCGACGTCGACGTCACCGGCGCCCAGGTGCTCGACCTCCTGGTGGGCGACGGCGGCGACGGCAACGGCAACGACCACGCGGACTGGGCGCTGCCGACGCTGACCTGCGTCACGCCGCCCGCGCGGTGAGCGCGGGCGCCGGCCGGAGCACGAAGCCGGCGCGGATCTGCCGCCGTTCGCGCCACAGGTGGTACAGCGCGAGCCCGAAGACCACCGAGCCGGCGACGTTCGCGCCGAAGTGCCACCAGACGCGGTAGGTGGTCAGCCCCGGACCCGGGTCCACGAGCCCGAAGAACGTGGACAGCCCGATCGCCCGTGGCGCCCCGAACGCGACCGACAGCGTCAGGACCAGATGCTCCAGGCCGTGCAGGCCCTGCATCCAGACGCCCATCCGTGCCCAGCGGCGGGTGCGCGTGCTCCGCGCGCGGCGGGTGATCACCATGACCCCCGCCAGGCCGGCCAGGAAGAGGAAGTTCCCGGTCAGGTGCAGCAGTTCCATCCCGAACGTGGGCCGGCCCGGCAGCACCATCTGGAGACCCGCGGCCAGGCCGCTGCCCCACGGCGTCATCCAGGCCGGTGCGTTCGGGTGACCGAGCCAGTAGGCGACCTGGGCGAGGTGCTCCTGGACGTGCCCGAGCTGCCCGAGGACGCCGAAGCCGATCACCACGAGCGCACCCCGGTGCACCCAGGGCCGCACCGGTCCGCGGTCGGCGTAGGCCAGGACACCCACCGCCGTCCACATGGCCAGTGCCCAGAGCACCAGCAGCACCGCGCCCGCGGTGTCCCATCCCGACATCGGCATCGCCATGGCCGCCTCCCGTGTCCGTTCCCCCGACGCTAAGCGGCGACCACGCCGCAGGACGTCTCCCGGCGTGCGCCCGGGAACCGGACAAACCGTTACACCGCAACGTTTTTCGGCTCAGGAGAGGACAAGGCGGACGGCCAGCGCGGCGATCACCGCGCTCGACACGAGCGCTGTCGCCAGCCGGCCCCGCCGACCGGTGAGGACCCGTCCGAGCAGTGCCCCGCCTCCGGCGAGTGCGGCTTGCCAGCTGGCCGACGCGGCGAACGCGGCGAGCACGAACACCGCTTGGTCGAGCACGGGGACGGCCGTGCCGGCGCGGCCGCCGACCACCAGCGCGGTGAAGTAGACGACGGTGGCCGGGTTGACCAGCGTGATGCCGAGCAGGCTGACGTAGGCGCGGCCGGGCGCGAGCGGCGTCACCGGCCGGGCGGCCGGCGCGCGGTGGGACCGGATCGCGCGCACCGCGCCGACGGCCGCGAGCACGAGCAGGACGGCCGCCGACAGCAGCCGCAGCGGCCCGGCGACCGGGGCGATCACGCCCGCGATCGCGGCGCCGCCGAGCACGGCGACCAGCGCGTACACCCCGTCGGCGGTGGCGACCCCGAGTGCGGCGGCCAGGCCGGTGCGCAGGGACGTGCGGGCGGTGAGGGCGACCAGGTACGTCCCCACGGCGCCGACCGGGATCGCGATGCCGTAGCCGGCGACGAGGCCGGCGAGCAGCGCCGCGCTCACGGCGCGGGAACGATCGACCCCCGCGGACGGCCGGGCTGCTGCCGGACCGGCGCGGTGGTCGCGGCGGCGGTCGGCAGGAGCGGGGTGCGATACGTCGTCATGCGCAGATCGTGACGCCGGCGCCGGGGGAGGGCAACCGGGTTTTCCAGCCGGTGGGCGCGGGCGAGCTGTGCTTGAATCGGCCCGGGGAGGCACGCGAGCGAGAGAGGGCTTTCACCATGCGGGTCGACCTGAGCGGGAAGACGGCGCTGGTCACCGGCTCCACCCAGGGCATCGGCGCGGCGATCGCGGCGGGCCTGGCGGCGGCGGGCGCGCGGGTCGCGATCAACGGCCGCAGCGAGACCGGTGTCCTCAAGGCCATCGCGCGGCTGCGCGAGCAGGTGCCGGACGCGGAGTTCCTGCCGGCGCCGGGCGACGTCTCCGAGGAGGCGGGCGCGGCCCAGGTGGTCGAAGAGGTGCCGGACACCGACATCCTGGTCAACAACCTCGGCATCTTCGGCCCCAAGGAGCCCCTGGACATCACCGACGCCGAGTGGCGGCACTACTTCGAGGTCAACGTCCTGGCCGCGGTCCGCCTCACCCGCGCCTACCTGCCGGGCATGACCGACCGCGGCTGGGGCCGGATCCAGTACATCGCCAGCGATTCCGCGATCGTCATCCCGGCCGAGATGATCCACTATGGAGTGTCGAAGACGGCGCTGCTGGGCGTGTCCCGCGGGTTCGCCAAGCACGCGGCCGGAACCGGCGTCACGGTCAACGCCGTGATCGCCGGCCCGACCCACACCGGCGGCGTCGAGGACTTCGTGTACGAGCTGGTGGACAAGGACCTGCCGTGGGACGAGGCCCAGCGCGAGTTCATGAGGAAGCACCGCCCGCAGTCGCTCCTGCAGCGGCTGATCGAGCCGGAGGAGATCGCCCACCTGGTGGTGTACTTGAGTTCCCCGTTCGCCTCGGCGACCACCGGGGCGGCCGTCCGCGTCGACGGCGGCTACGTCGACGCGATCGTGCCCTGAGCCCTCACGGCGTGACCGGGATGTTCGTCAGCCCCGAGCGGGCGTTCGTGACGGTGTTCGAGGCGTACACGACGTTCGGGTTCGCCGCGCACTTCGACACCGAGCTGATCTTGATAGCGTAGGCGCCCACGCCGCCGAGGTCGGACCGGTTGGCGCGCCAGACGTTCCCGCAGCCGTTGGGGAACGAGGGGCTCGTGCTCGGGTTGTGGTTCTCGTAGCCGTTGGCGAACGTGCCGGGCGGGGCGAAGGTGCCCGTGTTGCCTTCGATCGTGTAGCCGGTGCCCTTGACGTCGATCCAGGAGTCCGCCGAGTTCTCGCCGGTGATCCCGCGGCCGTCGAAGGTGTTGCCGCGGATGAGGCCGCCGGACGTGCCCTCCTTGACGTCGATCGGCTCGGCCGCGATGAACGGGCCGATGTGGTTGCCGAGCACCTGGATCCGGTCGCCGCGGTCGGCGCCGCCGGAGTTGCCGTGGCAGCCCCAGTTCGAGCCGGCCGAGCCGAGGTACACGCCTTCGCCGTAGCCGGGCTGCACGAGGCCGGTGTGGGTGATCGTGGAGTTCTCCAGCACGCTGTCGGCCGACGAGCGGCGGAAGTGCACGGCCTCCTCGTCGATGTGGTGCACGGTGACACCGTCGATCGTGGTGTGCGGGGACGCGTCCACCACGATGCCCTTCTTGGACTCCTGCACGGTGAACCCGCGCAGGGTCCAGTACGGCGCACCGGAGAGCCACAGCCCGTAGCCGGAGTCCCAGCCTGCCGTCGGTACCGGGCAGCCGGGCGCCTCGCCGGCGGGCCCGTCGTTGATCAGCACGGCGTCCGCCGGGCCGGACAGGGTGATCGGCTCGGCCGCCGTGCCGGGTTTCGTGGTGACGAACGGACCGCGGTAGGTGCCGGCCGCGAGCCGGATCGCCTGCCCGGGGACGGCGCCGGCCAGTGCGGCCCGGAGCTGGGCGGCCGTGGCGACGTCGACGAACCGGGCAGGTCCCGCGGCCCGGGCCGGGCCGCCGAGGGCGACGAGGACGGCGATCGTGGCGGGAACACCGACAGCGCAGCGGAAAACGGCGCTGCGGGACAGCGAACGTGGGGACACCGATGACCTCCGGAAAGCGGAACTGCGGAGGTGTGCGGCGAACACCCGGACGTTTCCCTTTATAGGTCACCGCCCCCAGGCGCGTCAACGGGTTGAATGGTGGTCACATCCGTGAACGCGGTGGGGCGTGACACTTTCCGGTGATCGACCGCTGAAGCCGGCGCGGCGAGGGCATTCTCCCCGGTGAACCCCTTGACACGCAGGGGAAAGCTCCGCGGAAGGAGAACACGATGAACACCCGGATCGCTTCTTGGGCCACGGCCGCGGCACTCACGGTTTCCGCGGTGGTCGCCGCGGCCGCGCCGGCGTCGGCAGACCAGGTGCCGGGCAGCTCGACGCAGTTCTACGCGTACTGCTCGGTGGACCTGCTCGGCGTGCCGGTCGCCTGCACGCAGACCGACGAGGCGCACTCGTCGCACATCTGCCAGTACGTCCTCACCTCACTCGGCGTCGGCCTCGACTGCATCCAGCGCTCGAGGACCTGACCCGGCCCGCGGCGGCGGGCGGGCTTGGTACAGGATCGGGACATTTCTGGTTCACACCTGTCGAACACCCCCGACGAACCGGCGATCTTCTCCGGACAGAGTGACCGGAGTGCGCGGCACCGAGCGCACCCGTCACCCGGAGGAGACCGATGGCCCGTACCCGCATCCCGCCCGTCACCGCGGGGGTTGCCGCCGCGGTGGCCGTGGGGCTCGCCGCCGCCTGCTGGGTGGTCTTCCCGCCCGAGATCGCCGGGCGGGCGCTGGCCGGACGGCCCGCCGTCGACCTCCCGCTGCCGTGGCCCGCGGAGGGGCAAGCCAGCGCCGAGGTCCAGAACCTCGGGTCGCTCGGCAGCCGCGGTGAGCAGCGGCCGGTGCCGATCGCCAGCGTCACGAAGGTGATGACCGCCTACGTCGTGCTCAAGGACCACCCGCTCGGGCCCGGGGAGTCCGGTCCCGAAATCACCGTCGACCAGCAGGCCGAAGCCGAGTCCACCTCGTCCGAGGAGTCGAGCGCGCCGGTGCGGGCGGGACGGCGGCTGAGCGAGCGGGACCTGCTCGCCCTGATGCTCGTCCCCTCGGGGAACAACGTCGCCCGGCTGCTCGCCCGGTGGGACGCGGGCAGCCAGGAGGCCTTCGTCGCGAAGATGAACCGCGAGGCCGCGGCGCTGGGCATGACCAGCACGACCTACACCGGCGCCAGCGGGGTCGAGGACTCGACCACCAGCACCGCCACCGACCAGCTGCGGCTGGCCCGCGAGGTGATGAAGAACCCCGTCGTCCGCGCGATCGTCGCCACCCCGAGCCTGCGGATCGACGGTGTCCCGGGTGCGGTCGTCAACACGAACACCCTGCTCGGCCGCGACGGCGTGATCGGGTTGAAGACCGGCTCGTCGACCGCCGCCGGCGGGGCCCTGATGTGGGCCGCCCAGGCGGGCAACGGGGCGCTGATCCTCGGCGTCGTCCTCCACCAGAGCCCGGGTGGGACGCCGTCCGCCGGGCTGCGGGCCGCGCTCGAGAACAGCGCGAAGCTCATCGCCGCGATCCGGCGTGAGCTGCCGGCGGCCACCCGATGACGGCCACGACCGAGCTGCCGGTGGTCCCGGCCGGGCCGCGCCGGTGGGCCGGGACCTGGCGCCGCGGGCGGGTCATCGCCGCCTTCGCCGTCCTGACGGCCCTGCTGCTCCTCGCGCACCCGCTGGTGCCCAACTGGCCGGGCAACGCCGGCAGCCTGCTGGAGACGTTCCTGCCCTGGACCGGTCTGCTCGTCCTGCCGCTGCTGGCCGCGGCGCTGGTCCGCCGCTCGGCGCTCGCCCTCGTCGTCCTCCTGCTGCCCGCACTGGCCTGGGGCGGGATGTTCGGCAGCCGGCTGTTCGACCGGCGCGAGCCCGGCGGGGACCTCACGATCGTCTCGCACAACGTCAACGACGAGAACCCGGACCCCGCGGGCACCGCGCGGGCCCTGGCCGCTTCGAGTGCGCAGGTGGTCGCGCTCGAGGAGCTGAAGAGGTCCGAGGTGCCGAAGTACGCGGACGCCCTCGCCGTGGCCTACCCGTACCACGAGGTCGAGGGCACGGTCGGCGTCTGGAGCAGCTTCCCGCTGCGGGACACCCGGCCGGTGGCGATCATGCCGTGGACCCGCGCGCTGCAGACCACAGTGGACACTCCGAAGGGGCCGGTGGCGGTCTTCGTCGCGCACCTGCCTTCGGTCCGCGTGCGGCTCGACGCGGGGTTCACCGCGAACGGCCGCGACGCGGCGATGCGGCTGCTCGCCGACGCCGTCGCCGCGGAATCCGCGCCGCGGACCGTGCTCGTCGGCGATTTCAACGGCACGGCGGACGATCGTGCGCTCGCGCCGATCACCGGCAAGCTGCGAGCCGCGCAGGACGTGGCCGGCGACGGCTTCGGCTTCAGCTGGCCGGCCGGGCTGCCGCTGGCCCGCATCGACCAGATCTTCGTCGGCGGCGTGCGGCCGGTGGCGGCCTGGACGCTGCCCGCGACCGGCAGCGACCACCTGCCCGTCGCCGCCACGATCGCGTTCTGACCCGCGTGGGGGAGCCGGCCGAAGCGTGTGGTAGACGGCCCGGGTGAGCGGCGAACATGCCGTTGAACACCGGGCCGTGCTGACGGGCGGTGAATTTCGGACGACGCTCCGCGCAGGTCGGGCCGTCGAATTCGTCGTCGGGCCGATGTGAAGACCATGTGACTAGACCGTTACGCGGCCCGGGGTTGACCCCGTGGGTGTTATCGCTAACACTAACTCCTCGTCGTCACCGGAACAGGTGATGCCGACCATGTCGACGCGGACGAAAGGGGACGCCGGTGGCCGAACGACCCCGCTCCGGCGGCCCCCTGAAGGCCACTTCGGCCGGGACGCGGCAGCCCAGCCTGACCGACGTCGCGGGCGTGGCCGGCGTGTCCCACATGACCGTGTCCCGGGTGATCAACGGGACCGGTCCGGTGCGCCCCGAGACCCGGGCCCGGGTGCTCGCGGCCATCGAAGAACTGGGCTACCGGCCCAATTCCGCGGCCCGCGCGCTGGTCACCGGGCGGACCGGCACGCTCGGCGTCGTCGCACTCGAGTCCAATCTGTACGGTCCGGCCAGCACGCTGTACGGCATCGAGAACGCCGCCCGGGAAGCCGGGTACGCGATCACGATCTCGAGCGTCAGCCGCCCCGGCCGGTCGTCGATCGCCGACGCGGTGGAGAACCTGCGCCGCCAGGCGGTCGAGGGCGTCATCGTGATCGCGCCGCACGTCAGCGCGGGACGGGCGCTGGAAGCCGCGCCCGCGGACTTCCCGGTCGTCGCGGTCGGCGGCGGGGAGGCGGCGCCGGTGCCGGTCATCTCCGTCGACCAGCGCGACGGCGCCCGCCGCGCCACCGAGCACCTGCTGGCGCTGGGCCACCGCACGGTGTGGCACATCGCCGGGCCGGAAGACTGGCTGGAAGCCCGCGACCGCGAGCTCGGCTGGCGGGAAACCCTGGAACGCCACGGCGTCGGGGCCCCGCGGGTGATCCGCGGCGACTGGAGCTCGCGGTCGGGGTACGAGGCGGGGCGATCCCTCGCCGGGGAAAAGGATCTGGACGCCGTCTTCGCCGGCAACGACCAGATGGCACTGGGCCTGCTGCGCGCGTTCGCCGAAGCGGGCATCTCGGTGCCGCGGGACGTGCGCGTGGCGGGCTTCGACGACGTCCCCGAGGCGGCGTACTTCACGCCGCCGCTGACGACGGTGCGCCAGGACTTCATCGAAGTCGGACGGCGTACGTTCGGCCTGCTGGCCGGGCGGATGGACGGAGGCGACCGGCACGCGCGCGCCCTGGTCGTCCCCGAGTTGATCGTGCGCGAGAGCACCGGACCGCGGTAGCGCGGCGGCCGGCGCGGACCCTGCGGTCCCGAGGGATTGTTAGCGCTAACACGCAATTTGTTCCACGCAATTGCTCCACCGAGTTCCCCACACAGGTTTTCCCACAGATCACCGTCGATCGAGGAGTGAACGTGCTGAAGAAGCGATGGGCCGCCGCGGCGGCCGCGGCGGCCGGACTCGTGCTGCTCACCGCCTGCGGGAGTGGCGGTTCGTCCGGTGGTTCGGGCGGGGCGATCACGCTCGGCTTCGCCCAGGTCGGCGCCGAGAGCGGCTGGCGGACGGCGAACACCAAGTCCATCCAGGAATCGGCGAAGACCGCCGGGATCGAGCTGAAGTTCTCCGACGCGCAGCAGAAGCAGGAGAACCAGATCTCCGCGATCCGCTCGTACATCCAGCAGAAGGTCAAGGTCATCGCCTTCTCGCCGGTCGTCGAGTCCGGCTGGGACACCGTCCTCAAGGAGGCGAAGAACGCCAACATCCCGGTCATCCTGACCGACCGCGCGATCGACTCGCCGGACAAGTCGCTCTACAAGACCTTCCTCGGCTCCGACTTCATCGCCGAGGGCAAGAAGGCGGGGGAGTGGCTGACCAAGGAGTTCGGCAGCGCCACCGGCCAGGTCAACATCGTCGAGCTGCAGGGCACCACCGGCTCGGCGCCGGCCAACGACCGCAAGAAGGGCTTCGCGGACGTCATCGCGGCGGACCCGAAGTACAAGATCGTCGCGTCGCAGACCGGTGAGTTCACCCGCGCCAAGGGCAAGGAGGTCATGGAGGCCTTCCTGAAGTCCCAGCCGAAGATCGACGTCCTCTACGCCCACAACGACGACATGGCCCTCGGCGCCATCGAGGCCATCGAAGCCGCCGGCAAGGTCCCGGGCAAGGACATCAAGATCGTCTCGGTCGACGGCGTGAAGGACGCGCTGACGGCGCTGGCCGACGGCAAGATCAACCACGTCGTCGAATGCAACCCGCTGCTCGGCCCGCAGCTGATGGACCTGGTCAAGAAGGTCGCCGCCGGCGAGCAGGTGCCCGCCCGCATCGAGACCCAGGAGACCGAGTTCGACCAGGCGTCGGCCAAGGCCGCGCTGCCGCAGCGGCAGTACTGAGAGGTCCCCGTGTCCACCGAAATCCTGACCATGACCGGGATCCGCAAGGAGTTCCCCGGCGTCCTCGCCCTCGACGGCGTCGACTTCCGCCTGTTCCCGGGCGAGGTCCACGCGCTGATGGGGGAGAACGGCGCCGGCAAGTCCACCCTGATCAAGGTGCTGACCGGGGTCTACGGCGTGGACGCGGGCACCATCACCCTCGCCGGGACCGCCGTCTCCTTCGGCGGGCCCGGCGAGGCCCAGCAGGCCGGCATCAGCACGGTCTACCAGGAAGTCAACCTCTGCCCGAACCTGTCGGTGGCGGAAAACGTCTGCCTCGGCCGGGAACCCCGCCGCTTCGGCCGCATCCAGTGGGGCCCGATGCGGCGGCGGGCCGAGGAACTGCTGGCCCGGCTGGACGTCCACGTCGACGTCTCGGCCGAGCTGTCCACCTGCTCCATCGCGGTGCAGCAGCTGGTGGCGATCGCCCGCGCGCTCGACGTCGACGCGCGGGTGCTCGTCCTCGACGAACCGACGTCCAGTTTGGACACCGGCGAGGTCGAGCAGCTGCTGAAGGTCGTCCGGTCCCTGCGCGAGAGCGGGATGGCGATCCTGTTCGTCTCCCACTTCATCGACCAGGTCTTCGCCATCGCCGACCGGATGACCGTGCTGCGCAACGGAAAGCTCATCGGCGAGTACAAGACCGTCGACATCACCCCGGTCGAGCTGGTCACCCGGATGATCGGCAAGGAGCTCCAGGTCCTCGAGGACCTGGAGGACTCCGGCCCCAGCCGCGCCGAAGTGGCCGGCGCTCCCGTGCTGCTGGCCGCCGAAGGCCTCGGCCGCAAGGGTGGCGTCGAGCCGTTCGACCTCGCCATCCACCAGGGCGAGGTGGTCGGGCTGGCCGGCCTCCTCGGCTCCGGCCGCACCGAACTCGCCCGGCTGCTCTTCGGCGCCGACCACGCCGACAGCGGCTCGGTGCAGGTCGACGGCGCGACGACTTCGCTGCGCACCCCGCGGGCCGGGCTCGACCACAAGATCGCGTTCCTCTCGGAGAACCGCAAGGCCGAAGGCCTGGTCGAGGAACTGACCGTCCGCGAGAACATCGTGCTGGCGCTGCAGGCCTCCCGCGGCTGGGCACGGCCGCTGTCGCGCCGCCGCCAGGACGAAATCGCCGAGAAGTACATCAAGGCACTCGACATCCGGCCCGCCAACCCGGAAGCCCTGGTGGGCAACCTTTCCGGCGGCAACCAGCAGAAGGTGCTGCTGGCCCGCTGGCTCATCACCGAACCGCGGCTGCTGATCCTCGACGAGCCCACCCGCGGCATCGACATCGGCGCCAAGACGGAGATCCAGCGGCTGGTCACCCAGCTCTCGGGCGACGGCATGGCCGTCGTGTACATCTCCGCCGAACTCGAAGAGGTCCTGCGGCTGAGCCACCGGGTCGTGGTGCTGCGGGACCGCAAGGTCGTGGCGGAGCGGGAAAACCAGGCGCTCACCGCGGACGACATCATGGCCACGATGGCCGAGGGGGTGCAGGCATGACCCGCTTGACGAAACACCGGCTCTTCTGGCCCGTGGTGGCCCTGCTGGTGCTGCTGCTGGGTGACCTGATCGCGAGCCCGTCCTTCTTCAAGATCGAGCTGCGCGACGGGCACCTCTACGGGAACCTCGTCGACATCCTGAAGAACGGTGCGCCGCTGATCCTCATCGCGATCGGCATGACGCTGGTGATCGCCACCCGCGGCATCGACCTCTCGGTCGGCGCGGTGGTGGCGATCAGCGGCTCGCTCGCCTGCCTGTGGATCAGCGACAACCCGGACGGCGCGGGCACGACGCTGGTCGCGTTCGGCCTGGCACTCGGCCTCTCGCTGGTGCTCGGGGTGTGGAACGGCTGGCTGGTCGCGGCGCTGGGCATCCAGCCGATCATCGCGACGCTGATCCTCATGGTCGCCGGCCGGGGTATCGCGCAGCTGATCAGCGGCGGGCAGATCATCACCGTCAACTCTCACTCGTTCGAGTGGATCGGCAGCGGGTTCCTGTTCACCCTGCCCAGCGCCATCCTCATCGCGCTCGCCGTGTTCGTGCTGGCGTCGGTGCTCGTCCGCCGCTCCGCGCTCGGCCTGCTCGTCGAGGCCGTCGGCGGCAACCCCGAAGCCAGCCGCCTGGCCGGGCTCCGTTCGGCGCGGCTGACCTGGCTCGTCTACGTCTTCTGCGCGCTCTGCGCGGGCATCGCCGGGTTGATGATCAGCGCGAACGTGCACAGCGCCGACGCCAACCACGCCGGGCTGTTCATCGAGCTCGACGCGATCCTCGCCGTCGTCGTCGGCGGCACCCAGCTGACCGGCGGCCGGTTCTCCCTCGGCGGCGCGGTGATCGGCGCGCTGCTCATCCAGACGCTCACCACCACCGTCTACGCACTGGGCATCCCGCCGGAGTCGATCATGCTGTTCAAGGCCATCGTCGTGCTGGTGGTGTGCCTCCTGCAGTCGCCCGCGTTCCGCCGCCGGTTCCGCAGGCGGGGAGCCCGCCCGGTCGCCCCGGCGCCCACCCCCGCTCCGGAGAAGGTCGAGGTCACCGCATGACCACCCTCGCCCGCGTGAAGGGCTACCGGCCGCAGCAGCGGCACGTGCCGATCCTCGCGACGCTGGCGCTGCTGATCGCCGCGTACGTGTTCGGCGCGGTCCAGTACGAGGCCTTCGGGTCCGGGCAGGTCATCCTCGACCTGTTCATCAACAACGCCTTCCTGCTCGTGGTCGCGGTCGGCATGACGTTCGTGATCCTCACCGGCGGCATCGACCTGTCGGTCGGCTCGGTGGTCGCGCTTTCCACGGTGATCTCCGGCGACCTGATGCAGAAGCACGGCTGGCCGGCGTACGCGGCGATCGCCGTGGTGCTGGTGGTCGGCGCGGTGCTGGGCGCCGGGATGGGCGCGCTGATCCACTTCTTCGAGATCCAGCCGTTCATCGCGACGCTGATCGGGATGTTCTTCGCCCGCGGCCTCTGCTACACGATCACGACCGAGGCGTACTCGATCGACAACGCCACGATCGCCACCCTGGCCCAGA
The DNA here is from genome assembly GCF_040610315.1 of Amycolatopsis sp. NPDC004169. Classification (NCBI taxonomy): domain Bacteria; kingdom Bacillati; phylum Actinomycetota; class Actinomycetes; order Pseudonocardiales; family Pseudonocardiaceae; genus Amycolatopsis; species Amycolatopsis sp. NPDC004169. The sequence goes on along the minus strand of NZ_JBEXMD010000041.1, from coordinate 71,997 downwards.
CGCAGCTCCCGCTCGGCGGGGAGCTGCACATCTCGATCAGCGTGGTGGTCGCGCTGGTGGTCGTCGCCGCGGCGGCCTACGTCCTGGCCTTCACCCGGTTCGGGCGCACGGTCTACTCGATCGGCGGCAACGCACAGTCCGCGATGCTGATGGGTCTCAAGACCGGCCGCACGAAGATCGCGGTGTACACGATCAGCGGGGTCTGCTCGGCGCTCGGCGGGCTGCTGCTGGTGCTCTACAAGTCCTCGGGCGACCCGCTCAACGGCGTCGGCCTGGAGCTGACCGCGATCGCCGCGGTCGTCATCGGCGGCACCATCCTGACCGGTGGTTCCGGTTACGTCCTCGGCACCGTGCTGGGGATCATGGTGCTGGGCATCATCCAGACCCTGATCACCTTCGACGGCACCCTCAACTCCTGGTGGACCTCGATCATCACCGGGGCTCTCCTGTTCGTGTTCATCGTCCTGCAGCGTCTCGTCACCCGACGGACCCGCTGAAAACCCCGAGGGAGAGTCATGCTCCGCAGACTGCGGCGGCCCACGGCCGTGCTCGCCGCGCTGGCGCTGTGCTCCGCCGTGCCCATCGCGGCGGCGCCGGCCGCCGCGGCCGACACCGACCCGGCCCTGGCGGGGCACTGGACGTTCGACGACGGCAGCGGGACGACCGCCGCCGACACCGCGGGCAGCCACCCGGCCACGTTGACCGGGGGAGCGGGCTGGGGCCCGGGCATCCGCGGCGGGGCACTGACGACCGACGGCGCGAACGGTTTCGCCGACGCGGGCGCGCCGGTGCTCGACACGACGAAGAGCTTCTCGGTGAGCAGCTGGGTGAAGCTGGACAAGACGTCCGGCTTCCAGACGTTCGTGAGTGTCGACGGCACGCAGGTGAGCAACTTCTTCCTGCAGTTCCGCGATGACTCGCGCCGGTTCGCCTTCACCCGCCTGGCCGGGGACGCTCCGGCCGACGGTGTGGTCGCGGGCGCGAACTTCGATCCCGTGGCGGGCCAGTGGTACCAGCTGACCGGTGTGTACGACGCCGCCGCGTCGACGTTGTCGCTGTACGTCGACGGCACCCGCCAGGCCACCGTCGCCGCGCCCACCAGCTGGGCGGGCACCGGGCACCTGGTGATCGGCCGCGGCAAGTACGGCGGCAACCCGGTGGACTTCGTCGACGGCTCGATCGACGACGTGCGCGCCTACTCGGGCCCGCTGTCCGCCGCGGACGCCGCCCGCCTGGCCACCGCCGGGCACTGGCGCCTCGACGAGGGCAGCGGCACCACGACCGCGGACGACTCGCTCGACGCGCGCACCGCCACGCTCACCGGCGGCGCAGCCTGGGGTGACGGGGTCGTCGGCCCGCACGGCGTCGCGCTGAACGGCACCGACGCCGCGGTCGACGTCCCGGCGCCGGCCGTGGACACGGCGCAGAGCTTCTCGGTGTCGGCGTGGGTCAAGCCCACCGCGGCGACCGGCTTCCGGACCGCGGTGAGCGTCGACGGCTCGGCGATCAGCGGCTTCTACCTGCAGCGCGCCGCCGACGGCCGGTTCGCCTTCACCCGGCGCGCGAGCGACGGCGATTCGGCTTCCTCCTCGGCCGTGTCGACGCTGCCCGCGCAGGCCGACCAGTGGCAGCACGTGGTCGGCGTCTACAACCGGGCAGCCGGCACGCTTTCCCTGTACGTCAACGGAACGCTGCAGCAGAGCGTCCCGTTCACCACGCCGTGGACCGCGGCCGGGCACCTGGAGATCGGCCGCGGCAAGTGGGCGGGCAGCCCGGTCGACTGGTTCGACGGCGGCATCGACGACGTCCGCGCGTATCCGACGCCGCTGACCGCCTCGGCCGTGGCCGCGCTGGCGGCCAGTGGTTCGTGGCACTTCGACGAAGGGACCGGCACGGTCGCCCGGGATGCCTCGGCCAACGCGGCCGACGGCACGCTCCGCGGGGCCACCTGGACCGCCGGTGCGGCCGGCCGGGCCGTGCAGCTCGACGGCAAGTCCACTGTGGACATGGGCAGCTCGCCCGCGTTCGACACCGGCACCGGCTCGCTCTCGCTGGCCGCGTGGTTCCGCACCACCGCGGCGGGCACCCTGGTCGACCACGGCGACGGCTACGCGCTCGGCGTCACCGGCGGCAAGCTCACCGCCCGGGTCGGCACGATCCAGGTGACCACCACCGGCGGCGGCCTCGCCGACGGCGCCTGGCACCACGCCGCCCTGGTTCTCGACCGGGCCGCCCAGCGGCTGACCGTCTACGCCGACGGCGACGCGGCCGCGGTCACCAGCACCTGCGGCACGCCGGCCGGCACGACGCTCGACGTCTCCGCCTGCCCGGCTTCGGGCACCGCGGCGGCGCCGTTCACCGTCGGGTCCGGGTTCACCGGGGCGGTCGACGAGGTCGAGCTGCGCCGCTTCCCGCTGACCTCCGCGCAGATCGGCGCCCTCGCCGGAGCGAACCAGCTGGCCGTCGACGCCAACGTCGTCCGCGCGAACACCCGGCCGACGACGTACGGCTCGATCCTCGAAGACATCAGCCACTCGGTCGAAGGCGGCCTCTACGCCGAACTCGTCCGCAACCGCACGTTCAAGGAGGGCTACCAGCCCGGCAGCGGCGCGGGCGACACGCCGGTGCCGTACTGGTCGCTGCTCACTTCGGCGGGGGCGGCCGGCACCTACGCGGTCGACACCGCGAACCCGCTCAGCACCGCGCTCGACCGCTCGCTGAAGCTGCACGCCGACACCGTCCCGCCCGCGGGCCGGGTGGCGGCCGCGAACGTGGGCTTCTACGGCGTCGCCGCCAAGCCGGCCACGAAGTACACCGGCAGCTTCTTCGCCAAGGGCAGCTGGACCGGCGCGGTCCGGGTCAGCCTGGAGAAGCCGGACGGCACGGTCCTGGCGAGCAAGGACGTCCAGCCGGTCGGGGCCGGGTGGGCGCAGCAGACGTTCAGCTTCACGACGCCGTCGACGATCACCGCGTCCACCGACAACCGGATCGTCGTTTCGCTGCTCAACAAGGGGAAGAAGGCCCTGAGCGGGGACGCCTGGTTCCAGCAGGTGTCGCTGTTCCCGCCGACCTTCAAGAACCGCCCCAACGGCGTCCGCGCGGACCTCGGGCAGAAGCTCGCGGCGATGAAGCTGGGCCTGTTCCGCGTCCCGGGCGGCAACTACCTCGAGGGCAACACGCTCGACACCCGCTTCGAGTGGAAGAAGACCATCGGCAAGCTCGAAGAGCGGCCCGGCCACCAGAACACCGCGTGGGGCTACTGGTCCACCGACGGCTTCGGCATCCTCGACTACCTGAAGCTCGCCGAGGACATCGGCGCCCAGCCGCTGCTCGCGCTGTTCGCCGGCTACACGTTGAACGGCCAGCACGTCAGCCAGGCCGACTACCCGCAGTACGTCCAGGAGGCCCTCGACGAGATCGAGTACGCCATCGGCGACAGCTCCACGACGTGGGGTGCCAAGCGGATCGCCGACGGGCACCCGGCGCCGTTCGACCTGCACTACGTCGAGGTCGGCAACGAGGACTGGTTCGACGGCTCGGGCAGCTACGCCTGGCGCTACACGGACATGTTCAACGCCATCAAGGCGAAGTACCCGCAGCTGACCGTCGTCGCCACCACCGGCGGCCTGCAGGGCGGGGCCGCGTCGGCCACGCCGGGCATCCGCCCGGACGCCGCGGACGACCACTACTACCAGTCGCCGCAGTGGTTCACCGACAACTCGACCCGCTACGACACCGCCGACCGGTCCGGCCCGGACATCCTCGTCGGCGAGTACGGCGCCCAGGACGGCAGGCCCACCGGCACGCTGGCCGCCGCCATCGGCGAGGCCGCGTTCCTCACCGGCCTCGAACGCAACAGCGACGTCGTCATCGGCTCGATGTACGCGCCGGTGCTGGTGCAGGAGAACCAGTCCAACTGGCCGGTCAACCTGATCGGCTTCGACGCCGGGACGAGCTACGCCTCGCCGTCGTACTGGGTGCAGCAGATGTTCTCCAGCACCTTGGGCAAGCAGATCGTGACCAGCCGCCTCAACCAGGGCAGCCCCCTGCGGCAGGTGGTCAACGTGACCACGAAGAGCGGAAGGAAGACCTTCACGGTCAAACTCGTCAACCCGTCCGGTCAGGTGCAGACCGCCCGGCTGTCGCTCACCGGCGTCACCGCCGTCGACGGCACCGGGACACTCACCACACTCACCGGCGATCCGGCGGGGCGCAACAGCCTCGCCGCGCCGACCGCCATCGTGCCGCAGACCAGGGAGATCACCGGGCTGGCCGCGACGTCGAAGCTGACGCTGCCGGCCAACTCGGTGACGACGCTGGTCCTCACCGGCCGCTAAGACCCCGGGACGCGGCGCGTACACCGCCGCCCGCGCCGCGTCCCGGTCACCAACCAGGAGGGAAGACACCGTGGGAGAACCACTCACCGTCGGCGTCGACTTCGGCACCCTGTCCGGCCGCGCGGTGGTCGTGCGCGTGGCCGACGGGGCCGAGCTCGGTTCCGGCGTCTTCGAGTACCCGCACGGGGTGCTCGACGAGACGCTGCCCGCGACGGGCCGCGCGCTGCCGCCGGAATGGGCGCTGCAGGTGCCGGCGGACTACGTCGGGGTGCTCCGCAACGCCGTACCGGCGGCGCTGCGGGACGCCGGCGTCGACCCGGGCGACGTCGTCGGCATCGCCACCGACTTCACCGCGTGCACGATGGTGCCGACGACCGCGGACGGGACGCCGCTGTGCGAGCTGCCCGAGTTCGAGGGCAACCCGCACGCGTACGTGAAGCTGTGGAAGCACCACTCGGCGCAGCCGCAGGCCGTGCGGATCAACGAGCTGGCCCGCGCCCGCGGCGAAAAGTGGCTCCCGCGCTACGGCGGGCTGATCTCCTCGGAGTGGGAGTTCGCCAAGGGACTGGAGGTCTTCGAAGAGGCGCCCGAGGTCTACGCCGCGATGCGGCACTGGGTGGAGGCGGCGGACTGGATCGTCTGGCAGCTCACCGGCACCTACGTGCGCAACGCCTGCACCGCCGGCTACAAGGGCATCCTGCAGGACGGCCAGTACCCGAGCCGCGACTTCCTCCGCGAGCTCGCCCCCGGTTTCGAGGACTTCGTGGCCGACAAGCTGGAGCACCCGCTGGGCCAGCTGGGCTCCCGGGCCGGGTCCCTGTCGGCGGAGGCCGCCGGGTGGACCGGGCTGCCCGAAGGCATCGCCGTGGCCGTTGGCAACGTTGACGCCCACGTCAGCGCGCCCGCCGCCCAGGCCGTCGAACCGGGGCAGATGGTGGCGATCATGGGCACCTCGACGTGCCACGTGATGAACGGCGCCGAACTGCACGAGGTGCCGGGCATGTGCGGCGTCGTCGAAGGCGGCATCGTGCCAGGGCTGTGGGGCTACGAGGCGGGCCAGAGCGGCGTCGGCGACATCTTCGGGTGGTTCGCCGAGCACTTCGCCGACGCCTCGCACGAGGAGCTCACCCGGCTCGCGGCCCAGCAGGAGATCGGCGAACACGGCCTGATCGCCCTGGACTGGCACAGCGGCAACCGGTCGGTGCTGGTCGACCACGAGCTCTCCGGCGTGGTCGTCGGGCAGACCCTCGCGACCCGGCCCCAGGACGTCTACCGCGCGCTGCTGGAGGCCACCGCCTTCGGCACCCGGAAGATCATCGAGACGTTCACCGAGGCCGGCGTCCCGGTCACCGAGCTGATCATCGCCGGCGGCCTGGTGAAGAACGCGCTGCTGATGCAGATCTACGCCGACGTCACCAACCTCCCGCTGTCGGTGATCGGCTCGGCGCAGGGGCCCGCGCTCGGGTCGGCCATCCACGCGGCCGTCGCCGCCGGGGCGCACGCGGACATCCGCGCGGCCGCAGCCGCGATGGGCTCGGTCGAGCGGGCGGTGTACCGGCCGGTGCCCGCGCACGTCACCGCCTACGACGAGCTGTACGCCGAATACACCGAGCTCCACGACTACTTCGGCCGTGGCGGCAACGATGTCATGCACCGCCTGGCCGCCCGCAAGCGAGCCGTCGCGAAAGGACGGTCCTGATGTCCCTGACCGGTGAAGTGCTCGACACCGTCGCCGAACTGCGGGACACGGTGGCGAAGCTGCACGGCGAGCTGACCCGCAACGAGCTGGTCATCTGGACCGCGGGCAACGTCTCGGCCCGCGTCCCCGGCCGGGACCTGCTGGTCATCAAGCCCTCGGGGGTGTCCTACGACAACCTCTCCGCGGACACCATGGTGGTCACCGACCTGCACGGCGAGCTCGTCGAAGGCGACCTCGCGCCGTCGTCGGACACCGCCGCGCACGCCTACGTCTACCGGCACATGCCGGAGATCGGCGGGGTGGTGCACACCCACTCGACCTACGCCACCGCGTGGGCGGCCCGCGGCGAGCCGATCCCGTGCGTGCTGACGATGATCGCCGACGAGTTCGGCGGCGAGATCCCGGTCGGGCCGTTCGCCCTGATCGGCGACGACTCCATCGGCCGCGGCATCGTCGAAACGCTTCGCTCCAGCCGCTCGCCGGCGGTGCTGATGCGCAACCACGGACCGTTCACCGTCGGCCGCACCGCGCGCGACGCGGTCAAGGCCGCGGTGATGGTCGAGGACGTGGCCCGCACCGTCCACAAGGCCTTCGAGCTCGGCACGCCCGAACCCCTCCCGCCCGAGGACGTCGACCGGCTCTACGCCCGGTACCAGAACGTCTACGGCCAGCACTGACTTCCCAAGGAGAACGATGACTTCGGCATCGAAACCCCAGCTCTGGTTCCTCACCGGGAGCCAGGCCCTCTACGGCGAGGAGACCCTCGAGCAGGTCGCCGGCCAGTCGCTGCGCATCCAGCAGCTGCTGACCGCCTCCGGCGCGCTCCCGGCCGAGATCGTCGGCAAGCCGGTGCTGACCGAGGCCGCGTCGATCCGCCGCGTGCTGCAGGAGGCCAACGCCGACGCCGCCTGCGTCGGCGTGATCGCGTGGATGCACACCTTCTCGCCCGCGAAGATGTGGATCACCGGGCTCGACGCGCTGCGCAAGCCGCTGCTGCACCTGCACACGCAGCTCAACGAGACGCTGCCGTGGGCCACCATCGACATGGACTTCATGAACCTCAACCAGGCCGCGCACGGCGACCGGGAGTTCGGGTTCATCCAGACCCGCCTCGGCGTGCCGCGCAAGACGGTGGCCGGGCACGTGTCCGACCCGGCCGTGGTCGCGCGGATCGACGCGTGGGCGCGGGCCGCGATCGGCGCCGACCACCTGCGCAACCTGCGGCTGGCCCGCTTCGGCGACAACATGCGCGACGTCGCCGTGACCGAGGGCGACAAGGTCGAGGCCGAACTGCGCTTCGGCGTCTCGGTCAACACCTACGGCGTCAACGACTTGGTCGAGCTCGTGGACGCGGTGTCCGAAAAGGACACTGTGGACTCGCTGGTGGGGCGCTACGCCGACGAATACAACGTTGTGCCGGAGCTCGCGGCCGGGGGAGCGCGGCACGAGTCGCTGCGGTACGCCGCGCGCATCGAAGCCGGGCTGCGGAAGTTCCTCACCGACGGCGGGTTCGGGGCGTTCACCACGAACTTCGAGGACCTCGGCGGGCTCCGCCAGCTGCCCGGTCTCGCGGTGCAGCGGCTGATGGCCGACGGCTACGGCTTCGGCGGCGAGGGCGACTGGAAGACCTCGGCGCTGCTGGCCGCGGTCAAGGCGATGAGCGTCGGCCGTGACCGTGGCACGTCCTTCATGGAGGACTACACCTACCACTTCGGACCCGGCAAGCCGAAGATCCTGGGCGCGCACATGCTCGAGGTCTGCCCGAGCATCGCCGCCGCCAAGCCGTCCTGCGAGATCCACGCGCTGGGCATCGGCGGCCGCGAAGACCCGGTCCGGCTCGTGTTCGACGCCGCCCCCGGCCCGGGTGTCGTGCTCGGCCTGGTCGACCTCGGCGACCGGTTCCGGCTGGTGGCCAACGAGATCGACGTCGTCACGCCGGACGAGCCGCTGCCGAACCTGCCGGTCGCGCGCGCGGTCTGGGAGCCGGCGCCGTCGCTGTCGACGTCCGCGGAGTCCTGGATCACCGCGGGCGGCCCGCACCACACCGTGCTCACCCAGGCCGTGAGCACGGAGACCCTTCGCGACTTCGCGAACCTGCTGGGCGTGGAACTCCTCGTCATCGACAAGGACACGACGCCGCACGATTTCGCCGACCGCATCCGCTGGAACCAGGCGTACCACCGGCTCGCTCAGGGCTTCTGAGAAAGGAAGAAGGAACGATGAAGTTCACCAGAGGAATCGCGGCGCTCGCTGCCGCGGGGCTCGCGCTGACGTTGTCGGCGTGCGGCTCGTCCCAGAAGACCGCGGACCAGGCGGCGCAGTCGAGCGCGAGCGCGGCGGGCGGCCTGGTCGGCGTCACCATGCCGACGAAGTCGTCGGAGCGCTGGATCCACGACGGCGACAACATCAAGGCCGCGCTGGAGAAGCTCGGCTACCAGGTCGACCTGCAGTACGCCGAGAACGACATCCCCACCCAGGTGAACCAGATCGAGAACCAGATCACCAAGGGCGCCAAGCTGCTGGTCATCGCCTCGATCGACGGCACCGCCATCACCACCCAGCTGCAGGAGGCGGCCGACAAGAAGATCCCGGTCATCGCCTACGACCGGCTGATCCGCAATTCACCGAACGTCGACTACTACGCCACCTTCGACAACTTCAAGGTCGGCGTCGAGCAGGCCAACTCGCTGGTCAAGGGCCTCGGTGACGGGGCGGGTCCGTTCAACATCGAGCTGTTCGCCGGTTCGCCGGACGACAACAACGCGACCTTCTTCTTCAACGGCGCGATGTCGGTCCTCAAGCCCCTGATCGACAGCGGCAAGCTGGTCGTCAAGAGCGGCCAGACCGACTTCGCCCGCGCGGCCATCCTGCGCTGGGACCCGGCCACCGCGCAGCGGCGCATGGAGGACCTGCTCACCAAGACCTACACCGGTGGCGCGAAGGTCCAGGGCGTGCTGTCGCCGTACGACGGCCTGTCCATCGGCATCCTCTCGGCGCTGAAGAGCAACGGCTACGGCACCGCCGGCCAGCCGTACCCGATCGTCACCGGCCAGGACGCCGAGGTCGCCTCGGTCAAGTCCATCATCGCCGGTGAGCAGTACTCGACGATCTTCAAGGACACCCGCAAGCTCGCCGACACCACCGTCAAGATGGCCGACGCGGTGCTCAAGGGCGGCAAGCCCGAGGTCAACAACACCAAGGACTACGACAACGGCAAGAAGGTCGTCCCGTCCTACCTGCTGCAGCCGGTCACCGTGGACAAGACGAACTACCAGAAGGAACTCGTCGACTCGGGCTACTACACGGCAGGTCAGCTGAAATGACCGAACTGCTCGGCATGCGCGGGATCACCAAGACCTTCCCCGGGGTCAAGGCGCTGTCGGACGTCAACCTTTCCGTGCGCCGCGGGGAAATCCACGCGATCTGCGGGGAGAACGGCGCCGGGAAGTCCACCCTGATGAAGGTGCTCTCGGGCGTCTACCCGCACGGGAGCTACGACGGCGAGATCACCTTCGACGGGCAGCGGTGCGAGTTCGGGTCGGTGCGCGACAGTGAACGGCGCGGGATCGTGATCATCCACCAGGAACTCGCGCTGTGCGGTCAGTTGTCGATCGCGGAGAACATCTTCCTCGGCAACGAACAGCAGAAGCGGGGCTGGATCGACTGGAACCGCACCAACCACGAGGCCGGCGCGCTGCTCAAGCGCGTCGGCCTCGCCGAAAACCCCACGCGGGCGGTGCAGGAACTCGGTGTCGGCAAGCAGCAGCTGGTCGAGATCGCCAAGGCACTGTCCAAAGAGGTCAAGCTGCTGATCCTCGACGAGCCCACCGCGGCGCTCAACGACGACGACTCGGCCCACCTGCTCGAGCTGCTGCGCGGGCTGCGGGACGAAGGCGTCACGTGCGTGATCATCTCGCACAAGCTCGGCGAGGTGACCGCGATCGCCGACAACGTCACGATCCTGCGTGACGGCCGGACGATCGAGACCCTCGAAGCGGCGGGGCTGACGGAAGAGCGCATCATCACCGGCATGGTCGGGCGCGACCTCGAGCACCGGTTCCCGCCCCGGGAGCCGGAGATCGGCGAAGAGGTGCTGCGGATCGAGGACTGGACGGTGCACAGCCCCACCCAGGCCGGGCGGGTCGTCGTCGACCGCGCGTCGCTTTCGCTGCGGCGCGGGGAGATCGTCGGACTGGCCGGCCTGATGGGCGCCGGCCGCACCGAGCTCGCGATGAGCGTGTTCGGCCGGTCGTGGGGCAAGGACATCTCCGGCCGGATTTTCAAGCACGGCGAGGAGATCGAAATCCGGACGGTGCAGGACGCCGTCCGGCACGGGATCGCCTACGCCACCGAGGACCGGAAGCGCTACGGGCTCAACCTGATCGAGGACATCCAGCGCAACGTGTCCGCGGCCGGGCTGGGCAAGCTGGCCAAGCGCGGCTGGGTCAACGAGCACGCCGAGCACGACACCGCCAACTCCTACCGCCGAGATCTGCGGATCAAGGCGCCGAGCGTGCAGAGCGTGACCGGGAAGCTCTCCGGCGGCAACCAGCAGAAGGTCGTGCTGGCCAAGTGGATCTTCACCGATCCGGACGTGCTGATCCTGGACGAACCGACCCGCGGCATCGACGTGGGCGCGAAGTTCGAGATCTACACGATCATCAACTCCCTCGCCGCGCAGGGGAAGGCCGTGCTGGTCATCTCCTCCGAGCTGCCGGAGCTGCTCGGGCTCTGCGACCGGATCTACGCGCTCTCGGCGGGGCGGATCACCGGCGAAGCCCAGCGCGAGGAAGCCACCCAGGAACTGCTGATGCAGTACATGACTAAGGAACGGGAATGACCACGACCGAAGCGCGGCCCGACGCGCCCCCGGTTGAGCGCTCCAAGCGGAGGATCTCGATCAACCCGCGCCAGAGCGGCATCTACGTCGCGTTCGCGCTGATCGTGGTGCTGTTCGAGGTGCTCACCGGTGGCGCGCTGCTGGAGCCGCAGAACATCTCCAACATCATCGTGCAGAACAGCTACGTGCTGATCCTCGCGATCGGGATGATCCTGGTGATCATCTCCGGGCACATCGACCTGTCCGCCGGGTCGGTGGTCGCGATGACCGGCGCGGTGTCGGCGGTGCTGATGGTGAATTCGCACGTGCCGTGGTTCCTCGCGGTGCTGATCACCCTCGTCGTCGGCGCGGCGATCGGCGCGTGGCAGGGGTACTGGGTCGCCTACTTCGGCATCCCGGCGTTCATCGTGACGCTGGCCGGCATGCTGGCGTTCCGGGCGCTGACCCTGACCGTGCTGGGCAACCAGGGCATCGGCCCGTTCCCGGACGCGATCCGCACGCTGTCCAACGGCTTCACCGACGGCTACCTCGGCAACATCGGCCTCGGCCCGCTCGGCGGCGCCGACCTGGTGTCGCTGCTGGCCGGCGTGGCCGCGGTGGCCGGGATCGTGTTCACCCAGTGGCGCAAGCGGATGGGCAGGCTGGGCTACGGCCAGGACGTCGACCCGTTCCCGCTGTTCGTGCTGAAGCTGGCCGGGATCGCGGTGCTGGTGCTGGCGCTGGTCGTGCAGCTGGCGCGGTTCAAGAACCTGCCGTGGGTGCTGATCCTGCTGGCGGTGCTGGTGCTCGGCTACTCGCTGGTGGCCGGGAAGTCGGTGTTCGGCAGGCACATCTACGCCGTGGGCGGCAACCTGCAGGCCGCGACGCTCTCGGGCGTCAAGGTCAAGCAGGTGACGTTCTGGATCTTCGTCAACATGGGCGTCCTGGCGGCGCTGGCGGGCATCATCTTCGCCGGCCGGCTGAACCAGGCGGGCCCGACGGCGGGTGTCAACTTCGAGCTGGACGCGATCGCGGCGGCCTTCATCGGCGGCGCGGCGGTCCAGGGCGGCGTCGGCAAGGTGGTCGGCGCGATCACCGGCGGCCTGATCATGGCGGTGATCAACAACGGGATGTCCCTGATCGGCGCCCCGAGCGAGCGGGTGATGCTGGTCAAGGGCGTCGTCCTGCTGGCGGCCGTGGCCTACGACATCTGGACGAAGCGCCGCGCCGCTTCCTGACCAGGTTCGTCCGCGAAGGCCGCCTCGGGGTGCACGCCCCGAGGCGGCCTTCGCCGTGGCGTGACCGCGCCGGGAACCGGCACGGCCACCCGCGGGGACTACTGGTTGCAGCGCTTGCCGGTGTTGATGCAGTTGACGACCTGGTTCATCAGGCGCTGGCCCATGACGTTGGCGAAGTCGTCGTGGTCCGAACGCGGGTTGTGCTTCTCCTGGGCGAAGGCGTCCACTTTGTACTGGCCCTTCACCTGGATGTCGTGCGGGATGTTGTAAACCAGCTTGATCACCAGCTGCGGCACGTTCTTGAACCCCTGCGGGCACTTGCCCTGCTGGTCGGCGAACACGATGTGCGTGCGGTGGTTGGTGCTGTCGATGTTCTTGCCGTCCCAGCAGTTGGGGAAGGCGTGGATGCGCTCGACCTTGCTGTTCTGCGGGCAGATCGGGTAGTGGTCGGTCAGCCGGTCCTCGAAGCCGGTGCAGGTCCAGCTGGGCCGGGCGTTGGCCGGGCCGTTGGTGCTCTGCTTGGCGTCGCCGTAGAGGATCCGGAGGAACTGCGGCATCGCGACGACCTTCTGCGCGCCGCCGCTGGTGAACGTGATCGTCGCCGACTGGACGCGCTGGATTTCGCCGTCGTTGTCGCCGACCTCGTTCTTGTCATTGACGCCGGGCAGTTCCGCCGCCTGACCATTGCTGTTCTGGCCGCCGTTGTCGAGGCCGCCCTTGCCGTTCTGCTTGAGCGCGCACTGCGCGAGCCCGCCGAGGTTCGTCGGCTTCGCGGCCCGGCGGCCGATCGCGATGGCGATCCGGTCGATGGTGGCGGCGCGCTTGTCCTTGAGCGGGCCGACGACGGCGTTCTGGATGTCCTGCGGCGTCTTGAGGTCGCCGTTCGCGATGCGCTTGTTGGCCTCGTCGATCTGCTTGTCGAGCAGGTCGAGGTTGCGGTTCACCTCGTCCATGGCCTGGTCCGGGACGTCGGGCAGCTTGCTCGCGACGTCGGGGCAGTCGACCTGGGCGCTCGCCTTGTCCTTGGCGCTGCCCGCCCGGTCGGGCTGGGTGGCGGGCGGGTTCTTCTCGGCGTCGCCGGTGTCGATGCGCACGACCGGCCAGAAGTACGCGGACTTGTCGCCGTTCTTGCAGGTGGTGCCCGCCTTGACCAGGCTCTTGTTGTTCGAGTCGGCGTTGGTGGAGAGGTTGCCGACGTAGTCGTGCAGGTGCTGGGCACCGTTCTTGATCCCGGGCTGGGCGATGAAGTTGTCCGGGTTGAAGTGCTGGTTCTCGTTGCGGCCGCAGTCCACGGTGAACGTGCCTCGCGCGCCCTTCTGCTGCAGCGCCTTGTTCACGTTGATGCCCGAAGGGACCTTCGCGATGTCGATGAAGAACGACGGGTCGGCCTCGTCGGCGCTCGCCTCGCCGGTGCGCCCGGCGGTCGTCGCGACGACGATGCCGCCGACGGCCAGCGCGAGCGCCAGGCCACCGGTCGCGATCTTCGTGCGGCGGGTGATGCGATGTCTGCCCGTGGCGGGGGTGCGGGAAGTATTCCGGGCCATGTTCACCTCGTTCGGTTGTCCGGGCACGCCGAAGAAAGCCTGCGCACCCGGTCTGGAGACGCGCGGAACCCGGGGAGTGAGCATCGGGCGCGGGTATCGGGGGAACCCGCCCGGTGTCACTGGTTCCGGCATTGGGGGGAACGGCCGCCGTCGGGGACCGGTTCAGCACGTTACCTTTTCGTTATTTATGGAAGGTGAACAAAGTTCACGTCTGTCTCTGTGATCGCTAACATGCATCGCATGCCCGTGGACGACGCAGGTCCCGACGGCCCCCTCCGCGCGCGGCCCCTCCGGCGTCGGGGCACGCTCGGGGTGATCGCGACCGGAGCCTCGGCGTCGGGGCCCGTCCTGCACGGCCTGCGCGCCGCCGCCCGCGAGCAGGAGTACGCACTGAGCGTCTTCAGCGTCTCGAGCGCCAGTGGCCCCGCGGTGCTCGCCGCGGTGGCCGGTCTGCAGCTGCAGGGTGTGGCGGGGATCGTGGTGCTCGACGGGCACCTGCTGGCCGAGCTCGCCCCGGTCGCCGCCATCCCGCTCGTCCCGGCGGCCTCGACCGACCAGTACGCAGGAGCCCGCCAGGCGACCGAGCACCTCCTGCAGCTCGGCCACGCGACGGTCTGGCACCTCGGCGGCCCGGAGGAAGGGCCGGTGGCCCGTGCCCGCGAGCGGGGCTGGCGCGAGACGCTCGAACGCCACGGCGCGGAGGTGCCGCCGGTGGTCCGCGGCGACTGGTCCGCCCGGTCGGGTTTCCGGGCCGGCCAGTCCCTGGCGGTCGAACCCGGGGTGGGCGCGGTGTTTTCGGCGAACGACCACATGGCACTGGGGCTGCTGGCGGCGTTCACGCAGGCGGGCATGCAGGTCCCGCGCGACGCCCACGTGGTCGGCTTCGACGACGTCCCCGAGGCGGCGTACTTCGCCCCACCGCTGACGACGGTCCGCCAGGACTACCTGGCGGCGGGCCGCCACACCCTGGCCACGATGGCGGCCCGCCTCGACGGTGTCGCGGTACCGGCGTGGGGGACGGTCGAGGCCGAGCTGGTGGTGCGGGAGAGCAGCCGCTGCCTCAAGGGCGCGTAGGCCACGGGCTCACCGGGTCAGCGGCAGGGACGCCATCCCGCGCAGTGCCGGGTTCGGGCGGCGCGTCACCTCACCGGCGAGCCGCAGCGCCGGAAACCGCTTTCCCAGCTGTTCGAGCAACACCGTCATCTCGAGTCGGGCGAGAGCCGCCCCGAGACAAAGGTGCAAGCCGTGTCCGAAGAACAGCCCGCGGCCGCTGTCGCGGGTGATGTCGAAGCGGTCCGGGTCCGCGAAGCGCGCGGGGTCGCGGTTCGCCGCTCCGGTGAGGATCACGACCATGTCGTCCGCCGGGATCTCCCGGCCGTCGAGCACTGCCGGCCGGGCGGCCGCGCGCTGGCTCATCTGGGCGGCGCCGTCCCACCGCAGCACCTCCTCGACCGCCCCCGCCGCCAGGCCCGGGTCGCCGGCGAGCAGGGCGTACTGGTCCGGGTGCGTCAGCAGCGCGTGGATGCCGTTGCCCAGCGCACCCGCGGTGGTCTCGTAGCCGCCGCCGAAGAGCACGAGCAGCGCGTTGAGCACCTCTTCCTCGGACATCAGCTCCTCGCCGGCGGCGGGCCGGGCCAGCAGCGCGGACGTCAGGTCGTCGCGGGGATCGGCCCGCCGCCGCGCGATGAGTTCCGTGAAGTAGTCCCGGTATTCGACGGCGGCCGCGTCGACCTCGGCGCGCAGCTCGGGTGCCATCGCCGGGTCGACCTGCTTGCCGATCAGGTCGGTGACGCGGCGGAGCCGGTCGTGGTCGGCTTCGGGCACGCCGACCAGGTCGCCGATCACGGCCATCCCGAGCGGGTAGAGGACCGTGCCGACGAACTCCGCCGCGGCCCCGTCCGCCGTGGCGTCGGCGAAGCGGTCCAGCAGCCGGTCGGTGGACCGGCGGACGGCGGGCTCCAGCGCCTGGACACGCCGGACGGTGAAGTCGCGGACGAGCAGCCGGCGCTCACGCGTGTGTTCCGGCGGGTTCTTCCACGGCAGGAGGTCGGTCAGCATGGCCATCGCGGCGTTGTCCCGCCAGCCCGGCCGGTGCCGGTCACGCCACTCGGCGTCCAGGACCCGGAACGTCTCGCCGTCGGCGAGCACCTGCTGGCAGTCGGCGAACCGGCTGAGCACCCAGCCGTCGTAGACCTCGCTGCGGAAGACCGGTGACTCTTCGCGGAGTTTCGCGTAGACCGGGTACGGATCGGCGAGCCCGGCGGGGGTGGACAGGGACAGCAGAGCGGCGTCGGACACGGGAGCTCCCTCCGGTGGCAGTGCGGTGTCCGCAGTCTTCTCCCCGGCACCGTGCCGGGGCAGGGCCCGGACCCGGGATCACTCCGATGGCAGAGCGAGGGCCAGCACGAGCAGGGCGAGCCCGGCCGCCGGGGCGAGCGCGAAGGCGGCGGAAGCCCCCAGTGCGTCGGCGAGGTGCCCGGCGGCGAACGCCGCCACCGCGGAACCGGCCGCACTGGCGGAGTTTTTCCAGGTGAACGCCTGCGTCCGGACGGCCGGGTCGACGGCCGTCTCGGTGAGCACGTTGAGCAGCACCAGCGTCGGCGGGATCGCCGCCTCGGTCACCACCACCGCGGCGCCGAGCCAGAGCGCGGACGGCGCCAGGGGGAGCAGGAACGCCGTGCCCGCCAGGTAAGCGGCGGCGGCGACCAGCTGGAGACGGACCGGGACGCGGTGCCGGCGCAGGCCGTAGCACCAGCCGGAAACCAGCCCGCCGATGCTCGCGGCGGCGACCATCGGGGTGGCCGCGCCGGGCACGCCGTGCTCCGTGGCGAACGCGCTCACCGACACGCCCACGGTCCCGAAGTACAACCCGACGGCCAGGTTCAGCAGCGCGAGGCGGACGAACCGCGGCCGGAAGAGGGAACGTCCCGGTCGGGACGGCGGTGGCGCGGTCCGGCGCTGGGCGGCCAGGGCCGCACCGCCGCCGACGACGAGGGCCGCGGCGAGGGTGCTGGCCACGGCCGCGAACCCGGCCGCCCCGAGCGCCGTGACCAGCACCGGTCCGAGGAGGAACGCGGTGGCGTTGGCGAGCGACTCCAGCGAAAAGGCGGCCGGCAGGGCGTCGGTCTCCCGGAGCAGGTGTGCCCAGCGGGCCGCGGAGAGGGCACCGAGCTGGGGGACGGCCGCGCCGGCGCACGCGGCGAAGGCGATCGCCGCCGGGGACGGCGCGGTGAGGACACCGGCGACGGCGACGCCGTGGACGGCCACGGAGAACGGCAGGACACGAGGCTGGCCGAACCGGTCGACCAGGCGCGCGACCTGCGGGCCGAGCCCGGCTTCGGCGAGGGCGAACCCGGCCGTGGCAAGACCCGCGGTGCCGTAGGAGCCGGTGCGGGCGTGGAGCAGCCAGAGCAGGCCGAGGCCGGTCATGGCGATGCCGACGCGTCCCGCGGCGGCGGTGAAGAAGAAGGCGGCGGCGCCGGGACGGCGCAGCACCGGACGATATCCGGACGGCATGGGGGAGGTCCTCGTGGCCGCCGGGAACCCGGGCGGCGGGACACGGCCCGGCCGAGGCGGGTCCGGACGACTGGGGACACCATGGCCGACGGATCGGCGTCCGGGCAAGTGTTTTGAAGAGCCTTGCCCCTCAGCGCCGCCGGATTCCGGCGACGAGCTTCTCCCAGTTCCGGTACGCGACGAGCTCCCGGTCGGCGTCGCCGAGGGGCGCATCGTCCACAAAGGCCCGTGCCGACCCGGCCCGCTCCCGGTTGAACGGGTGGTCGGAGGCGTACATGATCCGGTCCGCCCCCACCGTTTCCACGGTCCACCGCAGGTACTTGTGGCTGGAGATCCCGCCGGGCGTGACGAAGACGTTGGTGCGGAAGTACTCCGCGATCGGGCGCCGGAGGGGGACGAGTGTGTCCATGGCGGCGACGCGGTCGAGGTAGAACAGCACGACTTCGCCCCAGTGCCCGAGGATGACCTGCAGCCCGGGGAACCGGTCGAAGACACCGGCGACGATCATCCGGAGGATCGTCAGGCCGGCGTCGTAGTGCCAGCCGAACGCGCCGGTGGCCAGCATGCTGTCCACCGGCTCGCCGAACCCGCGGTAGTAGGCCTCGTCGACGGCCGGGACGGGCGCGCGGGGGTGCAGGTAGACCGGGGCGCGCAGGTCCTCGGCGGCTTCGTAGATGTCCCAGAACCCGGCCGCGTCCAGGGCTCGGCCGCCGGAGTGGGCGTTGACCAGCGTCCCGGCGAACCCGAGTTCGGTGACCGCGCGCCGCAGCTCGTCGGCCGCGGCGGCCGGTGCGGGCGTGGCCAGTGTCGCGAAGCCCTGCAGCCGGCCGGGATGGCGCCGGACCGCGTCCGCGAGCCCGTCGTTCACGGCCACCTGCAGCGCGACGGCCTCGGCGGCGGGCAGGTTCTGCAGGCCGGGTGTCGTCAGTGACAGCACCGCGGTGTCGATGCCGGCGTCGTCCATGGCCGCGATCCGCCCCTCGCCGACGTCGAGCAGCGCCGGCAGCACGTCCCCGGCGAACGCCCGCTTCATCATCGGCTCGGCCAGCCGCGGATCGTGCCGCTGCCAGGCCTCGGCGACTTCGGCGGTGAGGAAGTGCTCCTCCAGTGCGTACAGCCGCATCGCGGGTGGCCTCCGATCCATGGGACTTGAATCTTCAAGTTAGCTCGCCTGGCTTGAAGATTCAAGTGTGGCCGGTTGCCGGTGCTAGAGCTTCAGGCGCTCACCCAGGCCGCGGACGTGGTCCGTCCCGCCGCAGCCGAGGTCCAGCTGACGGCGGCGTTCGGCCACGAACGCCCGGCCCAGCCCCGTCCGGTCCGAAGTGGACATACCCCGCCGCAGGTCGTTCAGCAGCCCGCGTTCTTCCCCGCGGACGTGGGCGTCCACCACGTTCTCCAGCCGCAGCAACGCCTTGTCGAAGTCGTCGCCGTCCAGCACCGCCAGCAGCTCCTCGGCGAAGGGGGAGCCCGGCGACGACGGCTGGACGATCCGTTCGGTCGCCGTCGCGTGGGCGACCAGCAGGGCCGACAGCTCCGCCACCAGCGCCGGGCGGTCGGCTTCGCTGTTGCGCAGGTCGCGCAGCAGCTGCTCGAAGCGGCGGTGGTCGCCCAGCAGCACCTCGACCACGTCCGAACCGGGCGCCGCCGCGGCCGGGGCCGGGCGCATCCAGCCGAACGTCAGCTCCACCGCCTGGCGCCAGTGCGCGTACTCGGTGTTGCGGCGGGCCGGGTCCATCGCCGGCAGCCACTGGCCCGCCCGGTGCCAGTTGCGGCGCAGGCCCTCCAGGTCCGGCCAGTACCCGACCGACAGCCCCGCCGCGTAGGCCGCGCCGAGCGACACCGTCTCCGCCACCATCGGACGCACCACCGGCACGTCGAGGACGTCGGCGATGAACTGCATCAGCAGGTTGTCGGCGGTCATCCCGCCGTCGACCTTCAACGTCGACAGCGCGAGCCCGGAGTCGGCGTTCATCGCGTCGACCACCTCACGGGTCTGCCAGCCGGTCGCCTCCAGCACCGCCCGCGCCAGGTGGCCCTTCGTGATGTACGACGTCAGCCCGGCGATCACCCCGCGGGCCTCGCTGTGCCAGTGCGGCGCGAACAGGCCGGAGAACGCGGGCACGATGTAGCAGCCGCCGTTGTCCTCGACGGTGCGCGCCAGGGTCTCGATCTCGGGGGCGCTGCCGATCAGCTCCAGGCCGTCGCGGAACCACTGCACCAGCGACCCGGTGACGGCGATCGACCCTTCGAGCGCGTACACCGCGGGCTCGTCGCCGATCTTGAACCCGACCGTGGTGAGCATGCCGTGGGTGGAGAGCACCGGCGTCGGGCCGGTGTTGAGCAGCAGGAAGCTGCCGGTGCCGTAAGTGCACTTCGCCTCTCCGGGCGCGAAGCAGGTCTGGCCGAACAGCGCGGCCTGCTGGTCACCCAGCGCCGCGGCGATCCGGATGCCCGGCACCACGCGCGACGTCGTCCCGTAGACCTCCGTCGACGACCGGATCTCCGGCAGCATCGCCCGCGGGACGTCGAAGAACGCCAGGAGCTCGTCGTCCCAGTTGAGCGTGCGCAGGTTCATCAGCATGGTGCGCGAGGCGTTGGTGACGTCGGTGACGTGCACCCCGCCCTCGGCGCCGCCGGTGAGGTTCCAGATCAGCCAGCTCTCGATGGTGCCGAACAGGACGTCGCCGCGTTCGGCGCGTTCGCGCAGCCCGGGCGTGCGTTCGAGCAGCCAGCGGATGCGCGGCGCGGAGAAGTAGGTGGCCAGCGGCAGGCCGCACAGCTGCCGCACCCGGCCGGCGCCGGGTTCGCGGGCGAGCTGCTCGAGCATGGCGTCGGTGCGGGTGTCCTGCCAGACGATCGCCCGCCCGACCGGGTTGCCGGTGCGCCGGTCCCACAGGACGGTGGTCTCCCGCTGGTTGGCGATCCCGAGCCCGACCACCTGGTCCGCGGTCGCGCCGGCGTCGGCCAGCGCCTGCGGGACGATCCGGGACAGGTTCCGCCAGATCTCGGTCGCGTCGTGCTCGACCCAGCCCGGCCGCGGGAAGTGCTGCTGGTGCTCGCGCTGGACGACCGAAACGAGCCGGCCGCGCGCGTCGAACAGGATGCACCGGGTGGAGGTGGTGCCCTGGTCGATGGACATCACGTACCGCTGGACCATGGTCCTCCCATCACCATCGGGACGCGCCGAGGTCGCGGGACACCGCGCGGGCCGCGTCGCGGACCTGGGTCAGCAGTTTCGGGCTCGGGGCGCCGTCGGGCTCGCAGATCCGCTCCGCCGCGCCCGACACGCCGATCGCGCCCACCACGATGCCGCCGTGGCCGCGGATCGGGGCCGCGATCCCGGCCTCGCCGGCGATCATCTCGCCGTTCTCGGCCGCCCAGCCCGCCTCCCGTACCTTCGCACACGCGCGCTTGATCGCGGTCTGGGTGGTCAGGGTGCGGCGCGTGTACGGCTCCGGGGTCGCCTTCAGCGTCGTGTCGTAGGCCAGCAGGACCTTGCCCAGCGCGGTCGCGTGCAGCGGCAGCAGGGTGCCGACGTCGAGGGTCTGCAGGCTGTCGTCGGGGCGGAACACGTGGTGCACGACCAGCACCCGGCCTTCCAGGGGCGCGCCGATCCGGACCGCCTCGCCGCTGCGGGCGGCCAGCGCGTCCGCCCAGTTGATCGCCCGGGACCGCAGCTCGTTGACGTCGAGGTAGCTCGTGCCCAGGTGCAGCAGGGCCGCCCCGAGCTGGTACTTGCCCGTGTCGCGGTCCTGCTCGACGAACCCGACGCCCTGCAGCGTGCGCAGGATCCCGTGCGCGGTGCCCTTCGCCAGTTCGAGCGACTCGGCGATCTCGCCGACGCCCAGGCGCCCCGAACCGCGCGCCAGGAGCCGCAGGATCGCGGCGGCGCGCTCGATGGACTGGATCGGACCCGGCACGCCGCGACCCTAACCCGACCGGCCCCGATTCGACAATGTCGAACATCCACTCGGGGCGTTCGACAATGCCGACCGGTGTCCGTTGACCGGCCTGACACGCGAACTTAACTTTCATCCACCAATAGGGGGACAAGGTCCTTTGTGGAGGAAAGCAATGGTGCGAAACCTCAAGGCCCACGGACTCGCCGGCGAGATGGCCGCCGAGTTCGTGGGGACGATGATCCTCATCCTGTTCGGGTGCGGAGTGGTGGCGCAGGTCGTCGCCGCGGGCATCGGGGACCACGACAGCATCGCCTGGGCCTGGGGCCTCGGCGTCACCCTGGGTGTCTACGTCGCTTCGCGGGTGAGCGGCGCGCACCTGAACCCGGCCGTGACCATCGCCCTCGCGGTGTTCAAGGGCTTCGAGTGGCGCAAGGTCGCCCCCTACGCACTGGCCCAGACCGCCGGCGCGTTCCTCGCCGCGCTGCTGGTGCGCTGGAACTACACCGAGGTGCTCAACGCCAAGGACCCGGGCCTGACGATCAAGACCCAGGGCGTGTTCTCCACCCTGCCGGGTAACGGCACGCTGCCCGTGGGTGACTGGGGCGCCTTCCGCGACCAGATCATCGGCACCGCGATCCTGCTGATCGTCCTGTTCGCCATCACCGACCTCCGCAACACCTCGCCCGGTGCCAACCTGGCCCCGGTCGTCGTCGGCTTCCTCGTCGTCGCCATCGGCATGGCCTGGGGCACGAACGCCGGCTACGCGATCAACCCCGCCCGCGACTTCGGCCCGCGCCTGGCCTCCTGGCTGACCGGCTACGACACGGCGTTCACCGACCAGTACGGCTTCCCCTACTGGTGGATCCCGATCGTGGCCCCGGTACTCGGCGCGCTGATCGGCGGCGCGATCTACAAGTACCTGATCGAGCGGTTCCTGCCCACGGGCGACCCGCTGGACGCCATGCCCGCCAAGGACCTCGAGCCCGCCAACTGAGTAGGAGCACGACCATGCCGGACTTCGTCGGTGCCGTCGACCAGGGCACGACCAGCACCCGCTTCATGATCTTCGACCACGGCGGCAACGAGATCGCCCGCCACCAGCTCGAGCACGAGCAGATCCTGCCCAAGCCGGGCTGGGTCGAGCACGACGCCACCGAGATCTGGGAACGCACCCGCTCGGTCATCGCGACCGCGCTCAACAAGGCCAACCTGACCTTCCGGGACCTCGCCGCGCTCGGCATCACCAACCAGCGCGAGACCACCGTGGTCTGGAACCGCCGCACCGGCCGCCCGTACGGCCACGCGATCGTCTGGCAGGACACCCGCACCGACCGGATCGCCTCCGCGCTGGAGCGCGAGGGCAAGGGCGACGTCATCCGCCGCAAGGCCGGCCTGCCGCCCGCCACCTACTTCTCCGGCGGCAAGCTGCAGTGGATCCTCGAGAACGTCCCCGGGGTGCGGGAGGACGCCGAAAAGGGTGACGCCCTGTTCGGCACCACCGACACCTGGCTCATCTGGAACCTCACCGGCGGCCCGGACGGCGGCGTGCACGTCACCGACCCGACCAACGCCTCCCGCACCATGCTGATGGACCTCGAAACCCTCGACTGGGACGACGAGCTGCTCTCGTTCTTCGACGTCCCGCGGCAGATGCTGCCGGCGATCCGGCCGTCGTCGAACCCGGGCTTCGGCACCACCCGCACCGACGGCCCGCTCGGCGGCGAGGTCGCCATCACCGGCGTCCTCGGCGACCAGCAGGCCGCCACCGTCGGCCAGGTCTGCTTCCGGCCCGGCGAGGCCAAGAACACGTACGGCACCGGCAACTTCCTGCTGCTCAACACCGGCCAGGAGCTGGTCCGCTCGAAGCACGGCCTGCTCACGACGCTGTGCTACCAGTTCGGCGACGACAAGCCGGTCTACGCGCTGGAAGGCTCGATCGCCGTCACCGGGTCGGCCGTCCAGTGGCTGCGCGACCAGCTGGGCATCATCAGCGGCGCGGCCCAGAGCGAGAGCCTGGCCCGCCAGGTCGAGGACAACGGCGGCGTCTACTTCGTCCCGGCGTTCTCCGGCCTGTTCGCCCCGTACTGGCGCTCGGACGCCCGCGGCGCGATCGTCGGCCTCACCCGCGCCACGACGAACGCCCACATCGCGCGGGCCACCCTCGAAGCGATCTGCTACCAGACCCGCGACGTCGTCGAGGCCATGCAGAACGACTCCGGCGTGACCCTCGACGTGCTGCGGGTGGACGGTGGCGTCACCGCCAACGAGCTGTGCATGCAGCTGCAGGCGGACATCCTCGGCGTGCCGGTGTCGAAGCCGGTGGTCGCCGAGACCACCGCGCTCGGCGCGGCGTACGCGGCCGGGCTGGCCGTCGGCTTCTGGAAGTCGACCGACGAGCTCGAGCAGAACTGGAACGAGGACAAGCGCTGGACGCCGACGTGGAGCGACGAGCAGCGCGCGGAGGGCTACGCGGGCTGGCAGAAGGCCGTCGGCCGCACGCTCGACTGGGTCGACGTGCAGTGAACACGAGGAGGAACACCGTGACCCCGCTTTCCCCGCAGTACCGGGCGGACACCCTGCGGAAGCTGGTCGATGAAGAGGTCGACGTGCTCGTCGTCGGCGGGGGCGTGACCGGGGCGGGCGTCGCGCTCGACGCCGCGTCCCGGGGGCTGTCGACCGCGCTGGTCGAGGCCCGCGACTTCGCCGCCGGCACGTCCAGCCGGTCGTCCAAGCTGATCCACGGCGGCCTGCGCTACCTGGAGCAGCTGGACTTCAAGCTGGTGCGCGAAGCGCTCAAGGAGCGCGGGCTGCTGCTGCAGAAGCTGGCCCCGCACCTGGTGCGGCCGGTCAGGTTCCTGGTCCCGCTGCAGCACCGGGTGTGGGAGCGCGGGTACATCGGCGCCGGCGTCACGCTGTACGACACCCTCGGCGGCGCCCGCGCGCTGCCGCGGCACCGGCACCTGTCCAAGCGCGGCGCCGCCAAGGTGGCCCCGGGCCTGGCCGACGACGCGCTGATCGGGGCGATCCAGTACTACGACGCCCAGGTCGACGACGCCCGCCACACGATGACGATCGCGCGGACCGCGGCCGAGCAGGGCGCTTCGGTCCTGACCCGGACTCGCGTCACTTCGCTGCTTCGCGAGGGCGAGCGGGTTGTCGGGGCGAAGGTCGTGGACCGCGAGAGCGGGGTCGAGTTCGAGATCCGCGCTCGCACGGTCGTGGCGGCCACGGGTGTCTGGAGCGACGACATGGCGGAGGCGGCCGGGATCCCCGCGCCGTTCACCGTCCGGGCGTCGAAGGGCATCCACCTGGTGGTGCCGCGGGAGAAGATCGACCTCGACACCGGGCTGATCCTGCGCACCGAGAAGAGCGTGCTGTTCGTCATCCCGTGGGGACGGCACTGGATCGTCGGCACCACCGACACCGAGTGGGACCTCGACCGCGAGCACCCGGCGGCCAGCCGCGCGGACGTCGACTACGTGCTCGACCACCTCAACGCCGTCCTGCGCACCCCCGTGACGCACGACGACATCGAGGGCGTCTACGCCGGTCTCCGCCCGCTGCTGGCGGCCAAGGCGACCGCGACGACGAAGCTGTCGCGGGAGCACGCGGTGGCCCGCCCGGTGCCGGGCCTGGTGATCGTGGCCGGCGGCAAGTACACGACGTACCGGGTGATGGCCGCGGACGCGGTCGACGCGGCGGTCGAGGAGGTCGGCCGCCCGGCCCCGCCGTCGTGGACCGACCGGCTCCCGATCGCCGGCGCCGAGGGCTACCACGAGCTGTGGGAGGACCGGTACTCCGTCGCCTCGCGGACCGGCCTGTCGCTGACGCGGGTGGAGCACCTCCTGCAGCGGTACGGCACGCGGATCTGGAACCTCGTCGAGCTGCTGGAGGAGGATCCTTCGCTGGCTTCGCCGATCACGGAGACCTCGGAGTACCTCCGCGTGGAGGCCGTTTACGCGGTCTCCCACGAAGGTGCGCTGCACCTGGAGGACGTCCTGACCCGGCGGACGCGCATCTCGATCGAGGAGCGCGACCGTGGTATCGCGGCGGCGCCCGTCGTCGCGGAGCTGATGGCCCCGCTGCTCGGCTGGGACGTCCCGAAGCGTGAGCGGGAGGTGGCGAACTACCTCGCGCGCGTCGAGGCGGAGCGCTCGGCCCAGGAAGCCCCGGACGACGCGGCGGCGAACGCCACCCGCCTCGCGGCTCCGGCGCTGCTGCCGAGCTGAACCGGACACCGCTGTCGCGCGTGGACACCCCGGAACCACCTGACGGGGAGGAGCAGGGGATGTTCAGAGGTGTTCTCGCGACGGCGGCGGTGGCGTTGGTGTTCACCGCGGTCCCGGCGAGTGCGGGCGGCCCGGTCTGCCTCGGCACGTTGCCCGGGGGATTGACCAGCGGTGGGACGTGGCCGGCCGGATCACCGAGCTGGCGCCGCAGCCGGGCTACGCGTCGGTTCAGCCCGCCGCGCTCACCGAGGACGGGGTGGCGGTCGGGGACTCGATGGCCGCCAACGGCTGGGCCGGGCGGGCCACGCTCTGGGGCGCGTCCGGGACACCGGTCGACCTGCCGCCGGTGCCCGGCTTCCCGGGCTACGCGTATTCCAGCGTCGCCGCGATCAACGCCCACGGCATCGCCGTCGGATACTCCTACGGCGCTCCGGGCACGGTCACGGCCCTCGGCTTCGGCCGGCCGTCCGCGGTCAACGATGCGGGCGCGGTGATCGGCGGGGCGAGCTACTGGGACCCGGCGGGGAACGTCGTCCCGCTGGAAGGTGGCGGCACCGCCACCGACCTCGACGACGCGGGCACGGCCGTCGGTTCGAGCGGCTTCCACGCCGCGAAGTGGGATGCGGCGGGACACCTCACGGTGCTCGACACCACCTGGAAGTTCAGTTCGGCGGCCGAAATCGGCGCGGACGGAACGATCTACGGCGAAGTGGTGGGGGAGGACGGCAAGAGCCGACCCGCCCGCTGGGACCCGGCCGGGCGGCTCACTGTGTTCCCGGCCGCCGGTGACGCCCGGACCTGGTTCACCACCGCCGACGACAGCGGCAGCGCGCTCGTGGAAACCAGCCCGGGCGGGTTCTTCGTCTGGGGTCCCGGTGGCCGGGTCACTCCGCTGCCGTTGCCCGCCGAGGGCGCTTATTGCCGTGCCACGGACCTCAACGACCGGGGCGCGGTCACGGGCGAATGCCCGGTTCCGGAGCAGAACTCGCACGCCGTGCGGTGGGACCTGCCCGTCATCGGGAACTGGTGAGCGCGCCCAGCTCGGCGAGCACGTAACGGGCGTTGGCCGAGATGACCGGGTTGGTGTGCCGGTAGTACGGCAGCTGGATCACGGCCATCGCCAGCGCCCGCCCGCGGCCGCGGGCCCAGGTGGCGTCGTCGGCGGCCACCGCCTCGCGGAAGGCGCCCCGGGTGTCCGCCGTCAGCAGGTTCCACGCCGGGATCAGGTCGATCGCCGGGTCGCCGACACCCGCGGTCGCCCAGTCGAGCACCCCGCTCAGCCGGCCGTCGCGCAGCAGGAGGTTGCTCGGCATCAGGTCGCCGTGCAGCCAGCACGGCGGCGCGGTCCACGGTGGAGCGTCGAGCGCTTCGGCCCACACCGCGAGCGCGGCCTCCGGGTCGAAGGGCTCGTCGGTGCGGCTCAGCTCGTCGATCGCCTCGCGGGCGGCCGAATCCACTGTGGACAACGGCCGCCCACGGCGGGCCGGGGGACCCGCTGCCCGGTTCGCCCGGAGCGCGAGGATGAACTCCGCCAGGCCGGCGGCGGAGCGGCCTTCGAGTGCCGGTGCGCCGTCGAGCCAGCCGTGCACCGCCCACGGCCACGGATATCCCTCGGCCGGTTCGCCCACGGCGGCGACAGCGGGGACCGCCACCGGCAGTTCGCCCAGAGCACCGAGAACCTGGCGTTCCTTCGTGATGTCCGCGGCGCCGCCCTCGGTCAGCGGCAGCCGGACCGTCCAGCGGTCGCCGAGGCGGAAGACCGCGTTGACCGTTCCGCCGGAGGCCAGCCGGGTGACCGGCAGGCCGGTCCCGGCGGGGAACTGCCCGCGCACCAGCCGCCGGACCAGCGTCGTGTCGACGGCGTGCTCGTCGGCGTGCATCCGGCCCATGTGATCACCGAACCACGCACGTCAACGGGGTTTCCGTGACCACCGGCACCCCGGATTGCACGACGATGCATGGCCGTGCATAATCATTCGCATGTCCAAGGTGCTCACTTCCCTGCCCGTCGGCGAGCGTGTCGGTATCGCCTTCTCCGGTGGCCTCGACACTTCCGTAGCGGTCGCGTGGATGCGCGACAAGGGCGCGGTGCCCTGCACCTACACCGCCGACATCGGCCAGTACGACGAGCCCGACATCGAGTCGGTCCCCGGGCGGGCCGGCCAGTACGGTGCCGAGATCGCGCGGCTCGTCGACTGCAAGGAAGCCCTCGTCGAAGAGGGGCTCGCGGCCCTGACGTGCGGCGCCTTCCACATCCGCTCCGGCGGCCGCAGCTACTTCAACACCACGCCGCTCGGCCGTGCGGTCACCGGCACCCTGCTGGTGCGCGCCATGCTCGAGGACGACGTCCAGATCTGGGGCGACGGCTCCACCTACAAGGGCAACGACATCGAGCGGTTCTACCGTTACGGCCTGCTGGCCAACCCCTCCCTGCGCGTCTACAAGCCGTGGCTCGACGCGGACTTCGTCACCGAGCTCGGCGGCCGCAAGGAGATGTCCGAGTGGCTGCTGGCGCACGACCTCCCGTACCGCGACAGCACCGAGAAGGCCTACTCGACCGACGCCAACATCTGGGGCGCCACGCACGAGGCGAAGTCCCTGGAGCACCTGGACACCGGCATCGAGATCGTCAAGCCGATCATGGGCGTGGCCTTCTGGGACCCCGAGGTCGAGATCCCCGCCGAGGACGTCACCATCGGCTTCGAGCAGGGCCGTCCGGTGACCATCAACGGCAAGGAGTTCGCCTCCGCCGTCGACCTGGTCCTGGAAGCCAACGCCATCGGCGGCCGGCACGGGCTCGGCATGTCCGACCAGATCGAGAACCGGATCATCGAGGCCAAGAGCCGTGGCATCTACGAGGCCCCCGGCATGGCGCTGCTGCACGCGGCCTACGAGCGGCTCGTCAACGCCATCCACAACGAGGACACCCTCGCCAGCTACCACAACGAGGGCCGCCGCCTCGGCCGGCTGATGTACGAGGGCCGCTGGCTGGACCCGCAGGCGATGATGCTCCGCGAGTCGCTGCAGCGCTGGGTCGGCACCGCGATCACCGGCGAGGTCACGCTGCGGCTGCGGCGCGGCGAGGACTACTCGATCCTCGACACGAACGGCCCGGCGTTCAGCTACCACCCGGACAAGCTGTCGATGGAGCGCACCGAGGACTCGGCGTTCGGCCCGGTCGACCGGATCGGCCAGCTGACCATGCGCAACCTCGACATCGCGGACTCGCGGGCGAAGCTGGAGCAGTACGCGAGCCTCGGCATGGTCGGCGGCTCGAACCCGAAGCTGATCGGCGCCGCCCAGGCCGCGTCGACCGGGCTCATCGGCGCGATGCCCGAAGGTGGCGCGGAGGCGATCGCCTCCCGCGGCAAGACCGACGACGTCGAGCTGCTCGACAGCGCCGCGATGGAGTTCGGCACGGACTGATCCGCGCACGACCCGAAGGCCACCGCGCACGGCTGCGTGGTGGCCTTCGGTGCGTTCAGGGGACGAGCACGACCTTGCCGGTCACCGTGCCGGATTCGGCCAGCGCCAGTGCTTTCGCGGCTTCGGCCAGGGGAATCCGGGCGGCCACCTGCGCCTCGAGCTCGCCCTTCGCCGCCAGGTCGAAGACGGCCGTCAGGTCTTCGGCCAGGCGCGCGCGGAACCGGGCGAGGTTCCGCTTGCCGCCCCAGACGTTGTAGAAGTGCGCCCGGCGGCGGTTGGGCAGGGCGGTCCACCACAGCAGGCGGGCGAGCAGCTTCAGCACCGGCAGCCGCGAGTTGCCCGGCTCGTCCTTCGTGGCCGCACTGCCGTACGCGACCAGCGCGCCGCCGGGGGCGAGCAGCCGGAACGAGTCGACGATGCCGGGGCCGCCGACGTGGTCGAAGACGGCGTCGACGCCGTTCGGGGCCAGCTTGCGCACCTCGGCGGGCACGTCGCCCCGGTAGTCGACGGCCGTGGCGCCGAGCGCGGTCACGACACCGAGGTTGCGCGCCGACGCCGTGCCGATCACCTCGATCCCGGCCGCGCGGGCCAGCTGCACCAACGTGGTGCCGACGCCGCCGCTCGCGCCGTGCACCAGGATCGTGCCGCCGGCCTCGACCTTCGCCCAGCGGTGCAGCATCTGGTACGCCGTGATGCCGTTGACCACGAAGGTTTCCGCCTCGGCGGCGTCGAGACCGTCGGGCACGGGCACCAGGTCGGCGGCGGGGACGGTGAGGTGGCTGCGCCAGCCGCCGATCTTGGTCATGGCGGCCACCCGGCGGCCGACCAGGGCGGGGTCGGCGGCTTCGAGCACCGTGCCGACGACGTCGTAGCCGGGGACGAACGGGAACGGCGGCTGGTCGTAGTACTTCCCGCGGCGCATCTGCTGCTCGGCGAAGGAGACGCCGGTCGCTTCGACGCGGACGAGCGCTTCGCCCGCGCCGGGCTTCGGCAGCTCGCGGTGTTCGACGCGGAGGCCGTCCGGCTCGACGAGGCCGGGGAGGACGATTTCGGTGACGGTCATCGGAGGATCCTTTCGGTGTGAGTGACTGGTCAATCACTCGACGGGCGAGAAAAAGGCCCCGGGGCGGGGCCGGGTGTTCAGTTCTTGCCGGGGTGGCGGATGCCGGCGGAGAGCACGGCGGCCCATTCGCCGGGGTGCTCGTCCAGGCCGAGGGTGGTGATCAGGTGGCAGAGCTGGCCGTAGGCGATGAACCGCTGCACCTCGTCGTCGGCCGCGCCGGAGCGGGACCGGGCGAACTCGGTCACCTTGGCCAGCCCGCGGCGGACGGCTTCGGCGATCTCGGGGGTGTCGGCGGCCGACTGGGCGTGCACCTGCAGCATCAGCAGGTCCCGGTCGGCGATCAGCTCCGCGTAGGCGCCGCCCATCTCGTGCAGGAGCTTCCCGGGATCGGCGTCTTCGACGCGCGCGGCGCCGTTCGAGAGGGCGTGGACGACGAGTTCGTAGCACCGGTCGAGCGCGGCGACGAACAGGGAAACCTTGCCGGGGAACAGTTTGAAGACGTAGGCGGGCGAGATGTCGGCGCGGGCGGCCACCGCGCTGATCGGCGTGCTGTGGTAGCCGCCGCGGGCGAACTCGGCGATGGCCGCGTCGACGACGGCGTCCCGCCGGGCGTCGGAGGTGGAGAGCGTGGCACCGCGTTTCGTCATGTGAGTGACTGTACACTCACTCTCGTTCGCCAGTCAACGCCGCCGTCAGAGTCGCCGGTCAGCACGAGCGGACGGCGGCCACCGCGTCGGCGACCCGGTACGTCAGATCCGGGTCGGTGAGCTCGGGGAGGAGCCGGTCGACCGGCGTGAGGCCGGCGAGCGCCCGCGCGCACGCGGCGTGGACGTCCGGGTGTGCCTGCGGGTCGCCGGTCCGCGGCCCGTCCTGCAGCAGGCCCGGCAGGGCGAGCAGGGGAGCGACCGGGTCGCCGGGTGTCACCAGCGCCGGTCCCCGGCCCGGGTCGTGGCCGCCCAGCGGGTCGATCACCACGTCGACGTCCCGCGCGAGCCCGGCCAGGGGGAACGCCGCGGCGTCGGCCGGGCGCCACAGCGTGAGGTCGGCGGTGCCCGCCGCGAGCAGCACGGGAAGCAGGAACGGCAGGCTGTCCGGTGCGACGACGAGCACCCGGGCGTCCGCCGGGGTCCGGCCGCGCCGGGAGAGGGCCACCGCGGTGGCGGCCGTGAGCGCGATCGCGAGGGTGTCCTCTTCGGTGAGCACGGTCAGCTCCTCGGCCAGGGCGAGCTGCGCGGTCCGGAGCGCGGCGCGGTCGGCGCCGGTGAGGAAGACCGCTTCCGCGTGGCAGTTCCGGACGGCGGTGAGCAGGTCGTCGCCGGGAATCGTGCGCGCCACGGCGTGAAGCGGGGTGAGGCCGGTGAGCAGTTGCGCTGCTTCGTGAGCCTGGTCGCCGGCCACCGTGAGGACGAGCTCACCCACGCGGCATCCCCTTTCCGGCGCGGCCGCCGTGTAACCTGTTGAGCAATTGCGAATGTTAGCAACTCCTTCGGACGGCAGGAGGCGGCCGGTCGTGAACGAGTTCGAACGGAACCTCCGGCGTCGGGTGGGCGTCGTCCACCGTGAGCTCGCCGCCGCGCGGGAGCACGGCGAGGACTACGACTCCGAGCTGCACGCCGCCCGGCTCGAAGAGCTCTTCGACCTGGCTCGCCGGCACGGCATCGACCTCGCGTCCCCGGACGGGCCGGAGATCCCGGACCCGCGGCCGGAGCCGTCCTGACCGGCGCGGGGGAGTGCGCCGCGCGGCCCGAGGGGTGGCACGGCAGGATCGACCGCATGCGCGACATCGGCGGGACGCCGACCGGACGGCGGGGTGGCTCGTGAGCAGGCCGCTGTACCAGGTCAAGGCCGAGTTCTTCAAGACGCTCGGGCACCCGGCGCGGATCCGGATCCTCGAGCTGCTCAGCGAGCGCGAGCACGCGGTGTCGGAACTGCTGACCGACGTCGGGATCGAGCCGGCGAACATGTCGCAGCACCTCGCCGTGCTGCGCCGGGCCGGGCTGGTCGTCACCCGCAAGGAGGGCTCCGCCGTCCACTACTCGCTGACCAGCGCGGACGTCGCGGAGCTGCTCGCGGTGGCCCGGAAGATCCTGACCGAGGTGCTCAGCGGCCAGGTCGAGCTGCTCGGCGACCTCAGGACGCCGTCGGTCGCCGCGCGCCGGCCGGAGGCGTGACGGCAAACGAGTGACGTTCGCCGTCCCCGTTTTCCCGTGTCCGCGAATTCCCCACGAGCAACGTCGCCGTCCGGTTACAGTCCGGCTGCGAGGTTCCGCCTGGGGGCGGTCGTCGGGAACGGGAGCGCGCGATGGGGTCTGAAGTGCGGTTTCACCTGCTCGGACCGCTGACGGTGACGGTCGGCGGGCGGGCGCTGGCCCTCGGCGGGGCCAAGCAGCGGGCCCTGCTCGCACACCTGCTGCTCAACGCGAACCGGACGGTCTCGCCCGGGCAGCTGGTCGACACGCTCTGGCCGCGCGAACCCCCGACGTCGGCCACCGCCAACCTGCAGACCTACGTGTGGCGGCTGCGCCGGCTGCTGCCCGGCACCGCCGTCCTGCGCACCCACGACCCGGGCTACTCGCTGGCGGTCGACCCGGCCGACGTCGACGCCCACCGGTTCGCCCGGCTCGTCGCGGACGCCGCCCGCGCGGCCGAGCGCGGCGCACCCGAGGCGGCGCTGGCGCTGCTGGCCGAGGCCGAAGCCCTGTGGCGCGGCGATCCCCTGGAGGACCTGCCGACCGCGCCCGCGTGGGACGCCGAGCTCGGCCGGCTGGTGGAGAACCGGCTGGCCGCCGTCGAGGAGCGGCTCGCGCTGCAGGTCCGGCTGGGCCGGCACGATCCGGCGATCGCCGAGCTCACCGTGCTGCTGGCCGAGCACCCGTACCGCGAGCGGCTCTGGCAGCAGTACCTGCTCGCGCTGACCGGCGCGGGCCGCCGGGCCGAAGCGTTGCAGGCGTACGCGACCGCGCGCGAACGGCTCGTCACCGAACTCGGCGTCGAACCCGGGCCGGAGCTGCGGGCCTTGCAGGCGGCGATCCTGACCGGCGAGCCGCTGCCCGGGCCCGCCTCGCCGGCCCCGGTCCGGCAGCTGCCCGCGGATCTCCCCGACTTCACCGGCCGTGAGGAGTACGTCCGGGACCTGTCCGCCGCCCTCGGGGCGGGGCCGGCGCCGGTCGTGCTGACCGGCGCGCCCGGCACCGGGAAATCGGCGCTGGCGATGCACGTCGCCCACGGCCTCGCACCCCGGTTCCCGGACGGCCAGCTCTACGTCGACCTCGCCGGCACGGGCGCCCCGCGCGACCCGGCCGAGGTGCTCGCCGACTTCCTGCACGCGCTGGGCGTCACCGGGAACACCGTGCCGTCCGGGCTCGGCCAGCGGGCGGCGGTGTTCCGCTCGCGCCTGGCCGGGCGCCGGGTGCTGCTGGTGCTCGACGACGCCGCGACCGCCGCGCAGGTCCGCCCGCTGCTGCCCGCGGACGCCGGCTGCGCCGTGCTGGTCACCACCCGCGGGCGGCTGCCGGAGCTGGCCGGCGCGAAGCACGTCGAGCTGCCGGTGTTCGGCGAACGCGAGGCCACGCGGCTGCTGGCCGAACTGGCGGGGCCGGAGCGGGTGGC
The DNA here is from genome assembly GCF_040610315.1 of Amycolatopsis sp. NPDC004169. Taxonomy (NCBI): domain Bacteria; kingdom Bacillati; phylum Actinomycetota; class Actinomycetes; order Pseudonocardiales; family Pseudonocardiaceae; genus Amycolatopsis; species Amycolatopsis sp. NPDC004169. Next base: position 38,615 of record NZ_JBEXMD010000041.1, on the reverse strand, counting down.
GGGCGAACCCGCGGAGGCGGCGGCGATCGTGCGGTGCTGCGGGTACCTGCCGCTGGCGATCCGCATCGCCGGCGCGCGGCTGGCCGGGCGGCAGGCGTGGAGCCTGCGCACGCTGCACGACCGGCTGGCCGACGAGTCGAGCAGGCTGAGCGAGCTGCGCGTCGGCGATCTGGGCGTCCGGCCGAGCTTCGAGCTGAGCCTGCGCCAGCTGCCCCCGGCCGCGCGGACGGCGTTCGGCCGGTCGGCGGTGCTGGGCGCACAGGACTTCCCGAGCTGGGTGGTCGACGCGCTGCTGGACCGCGCGGGCACGCACGACGTCCTCGACGTGCTCGTCGACGCCAACCTGGTGTCGCTGACCGGGCGGGACGCGAGCGGGCAGCCCCGGTACCGGCTGCACGACCTGTTGCGCTGCTACGCGAGCGAACTGCTGGCGGAGGAACCCGTTCCGGACGAGCCGCTCACCCGCGTGCTGTCGGTGCTCCTGGCACTGGCGAAGACGGCGGCGGCCGGCCTGCCACCGGCGTTCGGCGCGATGACCGGGCCGCCGGTGCCTTCGGGCGCGGTCCCGCACGGGCTGATGACCGACCCGCTGGGCTGGTTCACCGCGGAGCGCAAGCTGCTGGCGGCGGCGGTCCAGCTGGCGGCGGACGCGGGCCTGGCGGAGCTGTCCTGGCAGCTGACGGCGGCGGCAGTACCGTTCTACGACCTGCGCGGAGCGTACGACGACTGGCGCCGCAGCCACCTGACGGCACTGGCGGCCGCCGAAGCGGCGGGCGACCGCCGCGGGACGGCGGTGCTCCGCCGAGGTCTCGGCCAGGTCCGCCTGTACCACGACGAATACGCGGAGGCGTCCGCCGACATGCGGCGTTCGGCGGAGCTGTTCGCCGCGCTGGGTGACGTCCGCGGCGAGGCGCTGGCGGTGGCGGGCCTCGGCACGGTGGCCCGCCTCGGCGACCGTCCGCTGGAGGCACTGGGGTGTTATCGCCGGGCCCTCGCGGGCCTGGAGCGGGCGGACGACCTGACCGGCGTCGCCCAGCTGCGCAACTCGATCGGCTCGACGTACGCGGTGCTGGGGTCGTTCGGGGAGGCGGAGACGTGGCTGAGCCGGGCGCGCGAGCTGGCCAGGGAGATCGAGGACCCGCACCGGGAGGCGAAGGTCCTGACGGAGCTGGGCACGCTCCACCGCGACACGGGCCGGCTGCCGGAGTCGTTGACGTGCTTGAGATCGGCGTTGGGCATCCTGGAGGACCTCGACGACGAGAGGTGCAGCGCGTACGCGTTGCTGGGCATCGGCCAGACACTGCTGGAGGCGGGCGAGCCGGTCCAGGCGCGCGGGGTGTGCGACCGCGCGTTGAGGGTGTTCCGCGAGACGGGCAACCACCAGGGCGAGACGACGGGGCTGGCATTGCTGGAGCAGGCCCAGCGCCGCCGAACCCCCGCACCGGCAACCCACCCCTGAGCCACGCCACACGCTCCGACCGCCCAGGCACGCCATCCGACCGCCCAGGCACGCCATCCGACCGGCCAGGCACGCCATCCGACCGCCCAGGCACGCCATCCGACCGGCCGGGTACGCGATCCGACCGCGCAGGTACGCCGACCGACTGCGCAGGCCGCCAGCCGACCGCGCAGGTACGCGGACCGACTGCGCAGGCCGCCAGCCGACCGCCCAGATACGCCAGCCGACCGTTCGGGTACGCCGGCCGACCGTTCAGGTACGCCGGCCGACCGGCCGGGGCTCGCCCGCTCTCCCGAGCGAGCCCCGGTGGTTCTCGCGGCCCCGCCGGCCTCCGGTGTGCCGAAACCCGGAACTCGCGTGATCGAACCCGTAACCGCGTGATTCCCGCCGGAACTCGCGTGATCAGAACCGGAACTCGCGTGATCCGGGAGGCATCTCGCGTGATTGGAAGGGCATCTCGCGTGATTGGCGGGGCATCACTCGGGGCGGGAGGTCAGTTGCTGTTTCCCGGCTTCCAGCCGAGGTAATTCGCGAAGTAGCCCTGCCGGGCGTGGCCGATGGCGCCGTTGACGCTCGTTGCCCACACTCCGCCGCTGCCATCCGCGATGCCGACGTGGCCGTACGCCGAGATGTTCCAGAACACGAACGCGCCGCGCGGCGGGGTGCCCGTCGTGTGGCGGGCGCCGTCGGAGGAGCGCCAGTGCTCGATCGCGCTCGCGTGGTGCGTGGTGCGGTCCCACGCCAAGCGGACCGCCCGCTCGCAGTAACCCTGGTACGCCGTGCTGCCGTTGCGGCTGGAGAACCACGAAATCGCCTGGCCGGCGGTCCGCGCCGCGGCCAGGTCCGCGGCCGAGTCGGTGAGCACCGCGCCCGGGTCGGCGATGTCGGCGGCGGTGACCTCCGCGTACACCTCCGAAGAAGTCTCGGCGGCCGCGACGCTCGCGCCGCCGAAGAGCAGGGCGGCCGAAAGCGCGGCCGCCTGGCAGATGATGCGCATGGGTGTCTCCCTCGGTAGGCCGGGGCAGCCCCGGCGTCGACGACGCAAACCCTGCGCACCGGCACTACACCGCTGCTACACCGCCGCTCTCGCGCGGGTGGGTGACAAAAACCCCGACGGCGACGGCGAATGCGCGTGACAAATTCCCGGTAAACGAGAAAAGGGCATGGCCGGTTGGGAAGTTTTCCACCTAGTATCCGAACCGCCGTTCAATGACGAAAGGACAGGACAAATGAAGACCCGACGTCGTGGAATGGGTGTTGCCGCGCTGCTGGCCGGCGCGCTCGCCATTGTTTCCGCCGGACCCGCCGCGGCGGCCGAAAAGCAGCTCACCTACCGGGGCGGGTTCCCGCTCATCGGCGACCAGCAGGTGGCCGTGGTGGTCACCGCCGACATCCCGGCCACCGCCACCGCGGGCAGCACGGTCTCGGTGCCCTTCAGCCTCGACGTCGACGCCGGCCAGGCCGCCGGCGACGGCCTCCGCCTGGTCGGCGCCACCCAGCTCTCCGGCACCATCAAGTCCCAGGTCGACGTCGCGATCGGCGGCCAGTCCGTGGCCATCCCGGTCGAACTGCCGATCCCGGAGACGCCGGTGCCCGCCGAAGGCACCCTGAAGTTCACCGCGCGCGGCCAGGTCGACTTCACCGTCCCGGCCGGCACCCCGGCCGGCGAGGCGACCAGCAGCGTGAACGCCGCCGCGAGCACGCACGTCGTCACCGACAGCGCCCTCGGCGAGTTCGACGTCGCCCTGACGCTCGACCCGCCGGACCAGGACGCCACCCTGGGCACGACGACGGTTTCCTGACCCGCAGCGCGCACGGGGGCCGCCGGAATCCGTCCGGCGGCCCCCGGCCCGTGCCGGAATCCGGCGGCCCGGAACTGCCGGTATCCGCCGGAACCGCTTTCCCGCCAACGCAATCCTCCGTTGGTAGGTACCGGATCACCGGGGCGGGCGCGGAGTATTCCGAGCCACCACGTCGAATCGTCACCGGCTGGAGGCACACTTCGTGAAAACCACCTCACGAGTCCTCAGTGGACTCGCCGCGCTCTCGATCGCGGTCGTCGCGCTGCAGGCCCCGGCCGCCGCGGCCGCGGCGCGGACCGATCTCGGGATCACCATGCAGGCCCAGCAGAAGGACCAGTGGTGCTGGGACGCCAGCGGCAACACGATCGCCGACTACTGGGGCTACTCCCTGACCCAGACCCGGTTCTGCCAGATCGCGCACAACGAATCGGGCAGCGACTGCGCCAACAACCAGGGCTACCTGTCCGACCAGCAGCGCGTGTTCCGCTACCTCGGCTTCACGAACGTCGGCACCTACAATTCCGGCGGCCAGACCCTTTCCTTCAGCAGCGTCAAAAGCCAGATCGACGCCGGGAAGCCGGTCGGCACCCGCATCGGCTGGCGTTCCGGCGGCGGGCACATGCACGTGCTCTACGGCTACGACAATTCCGGCGGTGCCACCCGCGTCGAATACGGCGACCCGTGGCCGAACAACAGCCGCTACAACTCGATGAACTACGACACCTACCGCTCGAACAGCCAGTTCCAGTGGACCCACACGCTGTACGGGATCGAGGGATGAGCATGCTGCGGAACGCCATGGGCGCGGCCGTGCTGGCCGGCGCCGCGATGCTCACCACGACCGGCGCCGCAAGCGCGGCCGGCGGCCCCGCGGGCGCCCCGACCGCCGCCGACACGGCCGCGATCGGCCAGGTCACCGGCGGCGCGGACACGCTCGGCCGGCTCGCGAAGACGAAGTTCCCCGGCAGCCGGACGGCGGCCGCGGCGCAGCAGGCCGCCGACCCGCGCACGCAGGTCCCGGTCTACGAGCCGACGGCGGCGTTCGTCGCCGGCCGGTCGGACGTCCCCGCCGCCCTCGCCTACGTCGCGGTCCCGGCGCGGACCGGCGACGGCACCGCGGCGACCGTCTGGGCCGAGCGCCAGGGCCCCGCCTGGACCGTCGTCAACGTCGCTTCCGGCGACTACGAGCGGCAGTACGCCCAGGCCGCGGCCGGCGGCTACCTCCTGCACGAACCGCAGGTCAACGCCTGGTACGCGGTGCACGGAGACGCCGTGACCGTGCTGGACGGCTCGGTCACCGGCCTCGCCGCCGGCACGAAGCTGTCGCTGGCAGACTACCGCGCGGCGCTGCACGAGCGCTACGCGGACAAGCTGCCGGGCTCGGCCTACGACCGCGACGGCGCGGGCGGCGGTTACGGCGGCCGGGAACGCGCGGTGCCCGCCGCGGACCCGGGCGACGTCCCCGTGCTGCCGTTCGTGCTCGGCGGCGTCCTCGTGCTGGTGGCCGGCGCGGTCGCGGTGCCGCGGCTGCGGCGGCGGTAGGGACGACGAGGGGCCGCCGGCGCGTCCGGCGGCCCCTTGGCAGCCGATCATGACCAGGTCACAATGCGTCATGCCCGTTTCACCCGGTGCGCCGCCGGAACCGGCGCGCCCCGGGTTGAGCGCGTCCGACCTCGCCCTGGTGGAAGCCCTGCAGCGCGACCCGCGGGCGCCCTGGACGCGCATCGCCGCGGCGGTCGGCACCGACGCGACGACGGCGGCCCGCCGCTGGGAACGGCTGCAGGCCGCCGGGCTGGCCTGGCTCACCGCCTACTCGACGCCGCCCACGACCACCGTCGGCTACGTCGACCTCGCCTGCCGCCCGGACGCGTTGAGCGCACTGACCCGCGAGCTGTGCGGCTGGCCGCCGGTGTTCAGCGTCGAGCGCACCACCAGCCGGTTCGCGTTGTTCCTCGGCCTGGCCGCCCGCGATCTCGACGCGCTGGACGCACTGGTCACCGGCCGCATCGGCGCGCTGCCCGGGGTGCGGGAGGTGCGGTTCGCCGTCGCCACCCGCGTCTACCGGGAGGGCAGCGGCTGGCTGGTGGACGCGCTGGCCCCGGAGCAGCGGGCGGTGCTGGACGACACCGCGGTGCAGGCCCGGCTGGTCGTGCCGCAGCAGTGGGACGACCGTGACCTGCGCGCGCTGGTGGAGTCCCTCGGCGAGGACGGGCGGCGCAGCTACGCCGTGCTGGCCCGCGACTGCGGGATGAGCGAGTCGGCGGTGCGCCGCACGCTGGCCCGGATGCTGCGCAACCACGAGCTCGACTTCCGCTGCGACCTCGCGCACGTCCCGGCAGGCTGGCCGGTGATCGCCGGGTACCGCCTCGACGTCGACGCCACCGGGCTCGACCGCGCCGGGGCGGCGATCGCGCAGCTGCCGGAGACCCGGCTCGCGGCCGCGGTGGTGGGGGAGGGCAACCTCGTCGTCTCGGCTTGGCTGCGGGTGCCCTCCGACTGCACGGCCTACGAGACGCGGCTGGCCGAAGCCGCGCCCGGCGCGCGGGTCCTCGACCGCGCGATCACGCTGCGGATGCCCAAGCGGATGGGCCGCCTGCTCAGCCCGCACGGCCTCGGCGGCAGGCACCAGGCGATCATCCCGGCCCGCTGAACTAGGGTCGGGGAGCATGGACCTGCGCGAGACCCTGCACCGCCACGTCGAGGACGGCACGCTGCCCGGCGCGGTGGCGATCGTGGACCGGGGCGGCACGCGGGAGGTCGTGGCCGTCGGCTCGGTCGACGTCGAGGGCAGCCGCCCGATGGCCGAGGACACGCTGTTCCGCTTCGCGTCCATCACCAAGCCGATCACCGCGGCCGCGGCCCTCGTGCTGGTGGACGACGGCACCCTCGCCCTCGACGACCCGATCGGCCACTGGCTGCCCGAGCTGGCCGAGCCGAAGGTGGTGCGCACCCCGGTGAGCGCGCTCGACGACGTCGTCCCGGCGAAGCGCCCGATCACGGTGTCCGACGTGCTCACCAGCCAGGCCGGCTGGGGCTTCGCGTCGGACTTCTCGCTGCCGGCCGTGCAGGCGCTGGCCGGGGTGCAGCGCGACGGCCGGGAAGTGCAGAGCTTCCCCGAACCGGACGTCTGGCTCGCACAGCTCGCGGAAGTACCGCTGACCTACCAGCCCGGCGAATCCTGGCTCTACGACACCTGTTCGACCCTCCAGGGACTGCTCGTCGCACGCGCGTCCGGACAGTCTTTCCCGGAGTTCCTCGCCGAGCGGATCTTCGCCCCGCTGGGCATGACCGACACCGGGTTCGTCGCCGAGCCCGGCCGATTCACCGCCTTCTACAAGAAGACTCCGGACGGGCTGGTGCTCGCCGACCCGCCGGACGGCCAGTGGGCCGCGATGCCCGCGTTGCCGCTCGGCAACGGCGGTCTCGCCGGGACGGCGGGGGACTGGGCCGCGTTCGGCCGCATGCTGCTGGCCGGCGGCGCCGGTGTGCTCACGCCGCAGGCCGTCCGGCTGATGACCACCGACCAGACGACCGCGGCGCAGCGCGAGATCGGCGCGCTGTTCCTCGAAGGCCAGGGCTGGGGGATGGGCGGCTCGGTGGACATCGCCGTCACCGAGCCGTGGCACGTCCCCGGCCGGTACGGGTGGGTCGGCGGCACCGGCACCACCGCGCACGTCGTGCCCGCCACCGGCACCGTGGCCGTCCTGCTCACCCAGGTCGGCGAGGACTCCCCCGTGACGCCCGGCTGGATGCGGGACTTCTGGCGGGCGGCGGCCGCGTAGGGTCTGCAGTGGATCTCCTACGGTGGAAGGACGTGCGGGTGGGCGAGTCGAACTGGGCCGGGAACCTCACTTACGGCGCGGACGCGGTGACGACCCCGCGGACCGTCGCCGAGGTCCAGGAAGCCGTCGCCGGCGCGACGCGCGTCAAAGCCCTCGGCAGCCGGCACTGCTTCAACACGATCGCGGACTCCCCGGGCGGGCTGCTGCTGGACCTGCACGCCCTCGACGTCCCGGTGGAGATCGGCGACGGCACCGTGACGGTCGGCGGGTCGGCCCGCTACGGCGACTTCGCGCAGCAGCTGCACGACGCGGGCTTCGCGCTGCCGAACCTCGCGTCGCTGCCGCACATCACGGTGGCCGGCAGCGTCGCGACCGGCACCCACGGCTCCGGGCGGCGGCAGCCGGGGCTCGCCGCGGCCGTCTCGGGGATCGAGCTGGTCGCCGCCGACGGCTCGCTGCGCCGCTTCACCCGCGCCGACGCCGAGTTCCCCGGCCTGGTCGTCGGCCTCGGCGCGGTCGGCGTCGTCACCCGGCTGACCCTCGACGCGGTTCCCGCGTTCGACGTCCGCCCGGACGTTTTCGACGATCTGCCGTGGGAAGCCGCGTACGCGCACTTCGACGAAATCGAAGACGCGGGCTACAGCGTCAGCATGTTCACGAACTGGGCGAACGACGCGGTCGACCAGGTGTGGGTCAAGAGCCGCGTCGACGAGTTCACCGAGCGCCGGGACCTGTTCGGCGCGGTCCCGGCGGACGGCCCGCGCCACCCGGCGCACGCCGCCGGCATCCCGGCGGACAACTGCACGCCCCAGCAGGGGGTTCCGGGGCCGTGGCACGAGCGGCTCCCGCACTTCGCGCTGGCGTTCACCCCGAGCGTCGGCGACGAGCTGCAGTCGGAGTACTTCGTGCCCTACGAGCACGCGGTGGCCGCGATCCGGGCGGTCCGCGAGCTCGCCGACCTGGTGGCACCGCTGCTGCTGGTCTCGGAGATCCGCGCGATCGCGGCCGACGACCGCTGGCTGTCCCCCTGCCACGGCGGCGACCGGGTGGCCCTGCACTTCACCTGGCAGCCGCGGCAGCCGGAGGTCGAGGCGGTGTTGCCGGTGCTCGAGGAGCGCCTGGCGCCCTTCGGGGCGCGCCCGCACTGGGGCAAGCTTTTCCACGGCGTCCCGGTGGGGTACCCGCGGCTGGCGGAGTTCCGGGCGCTGGCGGAGAACCTCGACCCGGCGGGCAAGTTCCGCAACCCCTTCCTGGAGCGGAACGTCTTCGGCGGCTAGCGTGGCGGCCGGCCCGTCGGTGGGGCGGTCGTGGCGCGGACGATCAGGTGGGTGTCCAGCACCCGGGTCGTGTGCTTGTCGGCCTCGCCGTCGAGCAGGCCGAGCAGGATCGTCACCGCCGCGCGGCCTGCCGCCTCCGTCGGCATCGCGATCGTCGTCAGCGGTGGGGCCGAGATCGCCGCGAAGACCAGGTCGTCGAAGCCGACGAGGCTGACTTCGTCCGGCACCGGTACGCCGCGGGCGTTCAGCCGGGCCAGCGCGCCGAAGGCGACGAGGTCGTTGTAGGCGATGATCGCGGTCACGTCCGCCGCCAGCGCCAGGTCCGCGCCCTGCAGGCCGCCCTCGAACACCGGCGGGAACGGGCCGAACTCGACGACGTCGGTGCCGTGCGCCTGCGCGGTCTCCGCCAGGCCCTGCCGGCGGGCCCGGTTCGCCCAGGACGCCCGCGGGCCGCCCAGGTAGGCGCAGCGGCGGTGGCCCAGCGCGGCCAGGTGCTCGATCGCCTGCCGCATCCCGTCCGCGGCGTCGAGCACGATCGACGGGATCCCCGGGACCTCGCGGTTGACCAGCACCAGGGTCGTCCGCGCGGCGAGCGTGCGCAGCTGGTCGTCGGTCATGCTGGGGCTGCACAGCACGACCCCGTCGACCTGCCCGGCCATCCGGCGGACGAGGTTCTGCTCGGTCGCCGGGTCCTCGTCGCTGTTGGCGAACAGCACCGCGATGCCGTCCTGCCGGGCGCGCGCCTGGACACCGTTGAGCACGCCGGTGAAGAACGGGTTGCCCAGGTCGGAGACGACGATCCCGATGTGCCCGGTGCGGGCCGCGGTTCCCGGCTGCGGGGCGCCGGCCGCGTGGTAGCCCAGCTCGTGCGCGGCGGCCAGCACCCGGGTGCGGGTCTGCTGCCGCACCAGGCCCGGGGACGTGAACGCGCGCGAGACGGTCGAGATCGACACGTCGGCCCGGCGGGCGACGTCGTGAATCGTCACGGCCACGGCAACTCCTCGGCAGGCTCCCGGGCAACATCATGAAAAGGGCGGAGACCGTTGTCAACAAATCCCGCAAACCCCGCAAGCCGGGCTCTTCCATTCCAGTAAGCGCTATCTCGAAAACCGCGCCGCCGGTGTTCGACTGTTTCGACGCGGTGTCCCGGTGATTGACACGTTTGTCGCGAACGCCCTACCGTGACGCCCGGAAGTTTCTCCCGAACGCCTGACCCGTTCCGTCGGTCCCGCGCGGCCCTCGGGGCCGCCGATCGGAGATCCATGTCGGGGAGCCGGAGCCGCACCGTCGCGGACCCGCCGAGGCTGGCGGTCGTCGGCACGTCCGGCTACGCCTTCAGCTACCTGCACCGTGCGCGGATCCTGCACGACGAAGGACTGGTCCGGTTCGCCGGCATGGCCGACATCCGCCCGCCGTCGGCCGCCGCGGGCGCCCTGCTGCCGCCCGGCGGTACCGCGCACACCGGCGTCGAGGACCTGCTCCGCCGCTGCCGCCCGGACATCACCGTGGTCGCGACCCCACCGCACGCGCACGTCCGGACCGCGGCCGCGGTGCTGCGGGCGGGCAGCGACCTGCTGCTGGAGACCCCGCCGGTGCTCGACCTCGCCGGCTTCACCACGCTGACGCGGCTGGCCGCGGAGACCGGAGCGGCCTGCCAGACCGGGTTCCAGAGTTTCGGCTCCCCGGTGCTCCCGGTCCTGCGCGCGGCGATCGACGACGGCAGGCTCGGCGCCGTCGTCGGCGTGGGCGCGGCCGGCGCGTGGATCCGCACCGACGCCTACTACCGCCGCAACCCCTGGGCCGGCCGCCGCTGGCTCGACGGCGAGGCCGTCGTCGACGGCGCGCTGACCAACCCGTTCTCCCACGCCGTGGCCACCGCGCTGCTGGTCGGCGGGGTCGCCGGGCGCGCTCCGGCGGAGATCGCGCTCGAGCTCTACGGCACGCGGGACATCGAAGCCGACGACACCGCGTGCCTGCGGATCCGGTTCGGCGCCGGACCGGAGATCGTCGTCGCCGCTTCCCTGTGCGCGGAACAGGACCACGAGCCCTACGTCGTGGTGCACGGCGAAAAGGCGCGGGCGAAGTTCTGGTACAAGAGCCACCGCCTCGAACTCGACGACGAGCGGTGCCACCCCGGCCCCCCGGCCGACCTGCTGCGCAACCTGATCGCCCACCGCCTCGACCCGGACGCCGTGCCGCTGCTCGCGCCGCTGTCCGGCACCCGGGCGTTCGCCTCGGTGGTCGAAGCGGTGCGGGACGCGCCCTCGCCGTCGAAGATCCCCGCGGGCTGGATCCGCAGCGTCGGCGAAGGGGCGAGCCGGTATTCGGTCGTGCGGGGGATCGGCGAAGAAGTGGCCGTCGCCGCGGACCGGCTCGCGCTGTTCTCGGAAATCGGTGTCCCGTGGGCGCGGGCCGCACGGCGGCGGACGGGCTGACCTCCCCGGTCGGGCCCACGGCACGGGTAAGCGCTTTCTCCCGTGGTCTGAAAACACTGAAAACATTGCTGCACAAGGGTTGTTCTCCCGATCACGTCGTTGACACCGCTGCGCCGCGCTGCCTACCGTGACCCGCGCTGACGGTGTTTTCAGGCTGCGTTTTCACCGAAGAGTCCCGACCGGCCGAGGACGGAGAGTTCGATGGGGCGGACAACTGTGCGCAGGACCAGGGGCCGGGGTGCCGCCGCGCTGGCCGTGGTGGTCCCGCTGCTGCTGACCGGGGTGGCCGCCTGCGGCTCGGGTTCCGGGGGCGGCGGTGCCGCGACCATCACCTTTGTGTGGTGGGGCAGCGAAGGGCGGGCGAACCTGACGCAGAAGGCCGTCGAGCTCTTCCAGCAGAAGAACCCCGACATCGAGGTGCAGACGTCGTTCTCGGCGTACGCGGCCTACTGGGAGAAGCTGGCGACGCAGACGGCCGGGGGCAAGCCGCCGGACGTGCTCAACGTCGACAGCCGCTACCTGGCCGAATACGGCGGCCGCAACGTCCTGGCCGACCTGAACTCCGGGGCAGGCAGGGCGATCTCGCTCGCCGACGTCAACCCGGAGCTGGCGGCCACCGGCGTCTACCAGGGCAAGCGGTACGCGGTGCCGTGGGCCCAGAACACCCCGGCGATGATCTACGACCCGGCGGCGTTCACGGCGGCCGGTGCCGACCCGGCGAAGGGCCTGACCTGGGACCAGTACGCCGAAGCGGCCCGGAAGGCCGGCACGGCGGGCCCGGCGCGCGGCGTGACCGACTTCGGCATCCTCGACACGACGCTGGAGATCTGGCTGCGCCAGCAGGGCAAGCAGTTCTACACCCCCGACGGCAAGCTCGGCTTCACCGCCGACGACCTGCGCCGCTACTGGGAACTGGCGAGCGAGTTCCGCGAGATCAAGGCCGCCTCGCCCGCCGACGTCACGGCGTCCTACAACACCTCGCCCGAGCAGTCGCCGCTCGGCAAGAAGCTGACCAGCTCGGAGTTCGCCTACGACAACCTGCTGCCCGCCTACCGGAAGGCGAACGGCAAGCCGCTGAACGTGGCGCCGTACCCCACCGGTGCGAACGGCGGCACCGGGCAGTACCGGCGGCCGTCGATGTTCCTGGCGGTGGCCGCGCGCAGCGGGCAGCAGGAAGCGGCGGCGAAGCTCGTCGACTTCCTGATCAACGACCCCGAGGCCGGCAGGATCGTCGGCACCGACCGCGGCCTCGCGCCGAACCTGAAGGTCCGCGCGCAGCTCGCCGGCGAGGCCAAGGGCAACGACAAGACCCTCTACGACTACGAGGCCGCACTCGAACCGAAGCTCGGGGCCGCGCCGCCGGTGCCGCCCAAGGGCGCCGGCGCGATCCAGAAGCTCCTCCAGCGCACGTACGAAGAGGTCGCGTTCGGCCGGATGAGCATCGACGACGCGGTCAGCCGGTTCATGACCGAAGCCGAGAAGGGACTGTCCTAGCCGATGACGACCCTGCGCACGCCGGACCCGCCGGTCGCCCCCGTGGCGCCCGCGCGCGTCCGGCGCCGGGAGCGGCCGGGCGGGCGCCGCCGCAAGAGCCAGCCGGAGGCCTTCGCCTTCCTGGCCCCGTGGCTGCTCGGCGCGGTGGCGCTGACCGTCGGCCCGATGGTGGTCTCGCTCTACCTCTCGTTCACCGACTACGACCTGTTCACCACCCCGAAGTGGGTCGGCTTCGGCAACTTCGCGCACATGTTCACCGGCGACGACCGCTACCTGCAGTCGGTCGAGGTGACGCTCATCTACGTGCTGGTCTCGGTGCCGCTGAAGCTGACGGTCTCGCTGCTGGTGGCCATGCTGCTCAACACCCGCCGCGGCGGGACCGGTTTCTACCGCGCGGCGTTCTACGCCCCTTCGCTGCTCGGCGCGAGCGTCGCGGCGGCGCTGGTGTGGCGGGCGCTGTTCATGGGCGGCGGCCCGGTGAACGAGGTACTGGCCTTCCTCGGCTGGCACACCCCGAGCTGGGTCGACGACCCGCGGTTCAGCCTGGCCTCGATCGTCCTGCTGGGCGTCTGGCAGTTCGGCGCGCCGATGGTCATCTTCCTGGCCGGGCTCAAGCAGATCCCGGCGGAGCTGCACGAGGCGGCCGCGATCGACGGCGCGGGCGCGTTCCGCCGGTTCCGGCACATCACGCTGCCCGTGCTGTCGCCGGTGATCTTCTTCAACCTGGTGATGGAGGCGATCCACGCCTTCCAGGCGTTCACCCCGGCGTTCGTCATCGGCGGCGGCCGCGGCGGTCCGGCCGACGCGGACCTGTTCTACACGCTCTACCTGTTCGAGGTCGGCTTCCAGGACTTCCGGATGGGCTACGCGTCCGCGATGGCCTGGGTGCTGCTGGTGGTCATCGCGATCGTCACGGCCATCGTGTTCCGGACGGCGAAGCTCTGGGTGTTCTACGACGACGCGGAGGCACGGAAGTGACCGCGCTCCCGCGCACCGCCCGGTCGGCCGGCCGGCACGTGCTGTGCCTGGTCATCGTCGCCGTGGTGCTGTACCCGCTGGTGTGGCTGGCGTTCGCGTCGGTCAAACCGCCGGACGAAATCCTGTCCCGGCTGGCGCTGCTGCCCACCCGGTTCGTCTTCGACGGCTACGCGAAGGGCTGGGAAGGCGCGGCGGACGTCGGGTTCGGCCGCTTCTTCCTCAACTCGTTCCTGGTGGCCGGCCTGTCGGTGGTGGCGAACGTGCTGTCGTGCTCGCTGGCCGCGTTCGCCTTCGCGCGGCTGGAGTTCCGGTTCCGGGGCGCGCTGTTCGCGTTCATACTCACGACGCTGATGCTGCCCTACCACGTCACGCTCATCCCGCAGTACGTGATCTTCCAGCAGGCCGGGCTGGTCGACACGTTCGTCCCGCTGATCCTGCCGAAGCTGCTGGCCACGGAGGCGTTCTTCGTGTTCCTGATCGTCCAGTTCATGCGCGGCATCCCGCGCGAGCTCGACGAAGCGGCGACCATCGACGGCTGCTCGGTGTACCGCACGTTCTGGCACGTGGTGCTGCCGCTGGCGAAACCGGCACTGGTGACGACGTCGATCTTCACGTTCATCTGGACGTGGAACGACTTCTTCACCCAGATGGTGTACCTGAACGACACGGAGAAGTTCACCGTGCCGCTGGGCCTGCGGCTGTTCGTCGACACCAGCAGCGAGTCGAACTTCGGCGCGATGTTCGCGATGTCCGCGCTCGCGCTCGTCCCGATCGTGCTGTTCTTCCTCGCCTTCCAGCGCCTGCTGGTCGAAGGCGTCAGCACCAGCGGCCTGAAGGGGTGACGTGATGCGAACCGGGTGGCGCGCCGGGCTCGGCGACTTCTCGGACTGCCTGCTGGCCGGGCTGCTGGTCGCGCTGGCGTCGGTGCCGGTGGTGACGGCCGCCCCGGCGTTCGTGGCGGGCTGCCGGGTCCTGGACCGGACCCGGCACGGCGTCGGAAGTCCACTGTGGACGACGTTCTGGGCGGACTTCCGCTCGGCGGCCCGCGGCGGGGTGGGCTTCGGGCTCGGGTGCCTGGCCGCGGTGGTGGCGTTCGCGGTGGACCTGGCGGTGGTGGCCGCGATGCCGGGGGCGGGGGTGCTGCGGCCGGCGTTGTGGGTACTGGCGGTGGCCGGTGCGGTGGTGGCGGTGCGGACGTGTGAGGTGATGGCCACGGGCGGCCCGGACTGGCGCCGGGCGGTCGTGACCGCGGCCCGGGAAACCGCCGCGGACCCCGAGAACGGCCTGCTGCTCGCCGTCGCGGCCGGCCTCGCGGTGCTGCTCGTCTGGATGCTGCCGATCCTGGCGCTCGTGGTGGCCGGGCCCCTCGCCCTGGCCGCCGTCGCGACCGGCGGCCGCCGGTGACGCCGGAGGTGGTCGTGTTCGGCACGGCCGGTTACGCGGCCCAGCACCTGCGCCGCGCCCGCGCCCGGCACGACCGCGGGGAACTCCGCCTCGCCGGCGCCTGCGACGTCCGCGAACCCTCCGCTGAAGCCCGTGCCCTGCTGCCCGAAGGTGCGGTGATCGCCAGGGACGCGGGCGAACTGCTCGCCCGCACCACCCCGGACATCGCCGTGGTGGCGACCCCGCCGCACACCCACCTGCCCCTGGCGAGGCTCGCGCTCGCCGCCGGCTGTCACCTGCTCGTCGAGAAGCCGCCGGTGCTCGACCTCGCCGCCTTCGCCGAACTCACCGGTCTGGCCTACGGCCGCGCCTGCCAGACCGGGTTCCAGAGCTTCGGCTCCGCCGCGGTCCCGGTCGTGCGGGCCGCGATCGAGGGCGGGGCGATCGGCACGGTCACCGGGATCGCCGCCGCCGGGGCGTGGATCCGGCGGGACCGGTACTTCGCGCGCGCCGACTGGGCGGGCCGTCGCCGCGTCGGCGGGCAGCCGGTCGTGGACGGCACGCTGACCAACCCGTTCGCCCACGCCGTGGCGACGGCGTTGCTGGTCAACGGCACCGCCGAAGTGCTGCCCGAACGGATCGCCGTCGAGCTGTACCGCGCCCGGGACATCGAGTCGGACGAGACCGCCTGCGCGCGGCTGAGCTTCCCGGGCGCGCCGGACGTCGTCGTCGCGGCCACCCTCGACGCCGAAGCCGACCACGACCCGTACGTGCTGGTCCACGGCACGGAAGGGCAGATCCGCTGGCACTACAAGACGGACCTGCTCACCATCGACGGCGAACAGCGCCAGGTCGCCCCGCCGCGGGACCTGCTGGCCAACCTGGTCGCGCACGTCCGCGCGGGCGAGCCACTGCTGGCCCCACTGGCCGCCACCCGCGCGTTCACCGCCCTGGTGGCGGCCGTGCGAGACGCCCCCGAGCCGCTCCCGCTGCCCGCCGCGTGGGTCGAGACCGTGGGCACCGGGCCCGACCGGCACTTCGTCGTGCCCGGCATCGACCGGGACGTCGAGACCGCGGCCGAGCGGCTCGCGCTCTTCTCCGAACTCGCCCTGCCCTGGACCGGCGCGGCTCTCCCGGAACGAAAGAGGTGATGGCGGTGCGTCGCCACGCGATCGTCGGGCTGGGCTCGCGCGCCGAGCTGTTCGCCCGGGCACTGGCCGCGTCGCCGCGGGCGGAACTCGCGGCGTTCTGCGACCGCAACGAGACCCGCATGCGGGTCCACAACGGCTGGCTCGGCACGGAGATCCCCGCCTACCGGCCGGAGGACTTCACCGCCATGCTGGCGAAGGAACGCATCGACGTCGTCGTGGTGTGCACGCCCGACCACACGCACGCCGGGTACGTCGTCGCCGCGCTCGAGGCCGGCTGCGATGTCGTCACGGAGAAGCCGATGACCACCGACGTCGAGGGCGCCCGGGCGATCCTGGCGGCCCGGCGCGAGACCGGCCGCTCGGTGCGGGTGGCGTTCAACTACCGGTACAACCCGGTCCACCGCCGGGTCCGGGAGCTGCTCGACGGCGGAGCGATCGGGGAGATCGGCTCGGTCGAGTTCAGCTGGCTGCTCGACACCGCGCACGGCGCCGACTACTTCCGCCGCTGGCACCGCGAGAAGGCGAACTCCGGGGGCCTGCTCGTGCACAAGTCCGGCCACCACTTCGACCTGGTCAACTGGTGGCTCGGCCGCGGCCCCGAAACGGTGTTCGCATTGGGCAGGCTGTTCTTCTACGGTGACAAAACCGGCCACCGGAGCGACCGGTTCGCGCTGGACCTCGACGCCGCACCCAAGCTGCGCGCGCTCTACCGCGACGCCGCACGCGAAGACGGTTACGTCCGGAACCAGGACGTGTTCGCACCCGGGGTCACCATCGAAGACGACCTCTCGGTGCTCGTGCGCCACCACGGCGGGGCGGTGCTGAACTACCACCTGCACGCCTATTCACCGCGGGAGGGCTACCGCGTCGCCTTCTCCGGCAGCGAAGGACGGCTGGAGCTGGACGTCCGGGAGAACGAGTACGCCTCCGGCGCCGAGCCGGTGCCGAAGCGGGCGCGGGCCCGGCTGACCGTGCAGCGGCACTGGGAACCGCCGGGCACCGTCTTCGACGGACTCCTCGGCGAGGGCCACGGCGGCGGCGACGAGCGGATGCTCGCCGAACTGCTCGGCGACGCCGAACCGGACGCGCTCGGCTGCGCGGCCGGCCACGACGCCGGTCTCCAGGCCCTGCTCACCGGCCTGGCCGCGAACCGGTCCCTAGAAACCGGCCAGGCCGTGGCCGTCGAGGAGCTGCTGGAGGAGATCGGGGAACCGGCGTGAGCCGCGCCGCGGTGGGGGACGGCACGCCGGCGGTGACGGAGGAGCCCGACGGCCGGGTGTGCGTGCGCCTCGGCGACCTCGTGCTGGCCGAGTACGTCGTCGAGCCGCCGACACCCGCCGGGGACTCGCCCAAGCCGTACCTGCACCCGCTGCGCACCACCGCCGGGGAGGTCGTGACGGCGGTCCGGCCGCACGACCACACCTGGCACAACGGCCTGCAGTTCACCATGGCCCACCTCTCCGGCGAGAACTTCTGGGGCGGCCGCACCTACGTCCGCGGCCGGGGCTACACCCCGCTCGACAACAACGGCACCATCGGCCACGTCCGCTGGGAAGGCATCGACGACGCGGGTGGCCGGTGCGAGCTGCGGCACGAGCTGGCCTGGCGCACCGCGGGCGGCCGGCGCTGGCTCACCGAACACCGCACGCTGGGCTTCGGCGACGTCTCGCGGCGCGGCGGGCACTGGACGCTCACCTGGTCCAGCCGGCTGCGCAACACCAGCGGCCACGAACTGCGCTGGGGGAGCCCGGTCACCGAAGGGCGGGACACCGCAGGCTACGGCGGGCTGTTCTGGCGCGGGCCGCGCTCGTTCGTCGGCGGCACCGTCCGCACGCCGGACGGGAAATCCGCGGCCGACGCGATGGGGCACCGGGCGCCGTGGCTCGCCTTCACCGGGCGGCACGACGAAAGCCTCCGGACCTCGACGCTGCTGTTCGCCGACAGCCCGGGCAACGCGGCCCACCCGACGGCCTGGTACGTGCGGGCCGAGCCGTTCCCCGTGGTCAGCTTCGCCGCCACCTACCACCGGCCGTGGCTGCTCGAACCGGACGAGGAACTGACCCTGACCCACCACGTCGTCGTCATCGACGGCGCCCCGGACACCGCCCGGCTGTCCGAGCTGGCCGCCCGGGCGGCCGAGGAGAGGAGCTGACATGCGCTGGACGGCTTTCGCGGGGTGTCTCGCCCTGCTCGGACTGACGGTGACCGCGGTACCCGCCCAAGCCCACGGCCGCGACCCCGGGCGGGTCGTGCTCGGCGCCCACGACGGCTGGGCCGCGGCGACCACCGGCACCACCGGCGGGTCGGCCGCCGCCCCCGCCGACGTCCGGACGGTGGCCAAGCGCTCCGAGCTCGCGGCCGCACTGGCCGCACACCCCGGCGCACCCAAGATCGTCTACGTCCGCGGCACCGTCGAGGGCAATGTGGACGCGGCCGACCGGCCCGTGAGCTGTGAAAGTTTCGCCGATCCCGGGTACAGCCTCCCGGCGTACCTGGCCGCCTACGACCCGGCCACCTGGGGGAGGGTGCCGCCGTCCGGGCCGCTGGAAGAAGCCCGCGAGCGGTCGCAGGCCAACCAGGCGAAGCAGGTCGTCCTCGACGTCGGCCCGAACACCACGATCGTCGGCCTGGGCGGGCACGCCACCCTGCACGGGCTGACCCTGCGCGTCACCGGGGACAACGTCATCCTGCGCAACCTGCGCTTCTCCGACGCCCACGACTGCTTCCCCCAGTGGGACCCCCTCGACACCGCCGACGGCAACTGGAACTCCGAGTACGACAACGTCGACCTGGTCGGCGCGACCCACGTCTGGGTGGACCACAACGAGTTCGGCGACGGCGGGAACGACGAGCAGCCGGCGTACTTCGGCCGCAAGTACGAGGTCCACGACGGCCTGCTCGACATCGTCAAGGGCTCGGACCTGGTCACGGTGTCCTACAACCGGCTGCACGACCACGACAAGACCATGCTGATCGGCAACACCGACAAGCCTGCCCACGACGTCGGGAAGCTGCGGGTCACCCTGCACCACAACCTGTTCTCCGAGATCGGGCAGCGCGCGCCCCGCGTGCGGTACGGCCAGGTGCACGTCTACGACAACCTCTACTCGGTCGAGGATGCGGCCGCCTACACGTATTCGCTCGGCGTGGGTGTGGAATCGCGGATCTACGCGGAAAACAACTTCTTCCGGATCCCCGCCGGGCTGCCGCTGGGGCAGCTGGTGCACTACTGGAAGGGCACCGTGCTGCACGCGAGCGGCACCCTGGTGGCCCGGGGTGGCCAGTGGCCGCGCCCGGTCGATCTGCTGGCCGAATACAACGCCGCCAACGACCCGGATCTCGGATCGGACGTCGGGTGGACGCCGTCCCTCGTCGAACGCGTCGACCGCGCCTGGGCGGTCCCGGCCCTGGTGCTCGCCGGTGCCGGTCCCGGCCGCTGAACCTCCGACGGTTCCGCGGTTTTCGGCACGTGTTTTCTGAAAACGCTTCCTCCTCGGCGACCATCCGGGCGACATGCGTGCCGCTGCGGCGAACGACGTTGACACAGGCGCGTCCGCAACCCGAAACTCGGGTCGAGAAAGCGCTTTCACCACCCGGTCGGACGTTTTCCGTCAACGCCGATTGAAACTCGAGACCAGGGAGTGTCGCATGATTCCCCCCGTGATGGCCCGGATCACCCGGGTAGTGGCGGTCACCGCGCTCGCCGTTTCGGCGGCGGCCGGCACCGGCGCCACCGCGTCGGCCGCCTCGTGGCCGAGCCCGAGCACCAGCGTGCCGGTGGGCGCGACGATCAAGGTGACCAGCGGCACTTTCGACGGCGGGCTCAAGCGGTTCTACGGCACCGGCGACCTCGGCAGCGGCGGTCAGGACGAAGGTCAGAGCCCGCTCTTCCAGCTGGCCGACGGCACCACCCTGAAGAACGTCGTCCTGGGCAGCCCCGCCGCCGACGGCGTGCACTGCCTCGGCACCTGCACGCTGCTCAACGTGTGGTGGGAGGACGTCGGCGAGGATGCCGCGACCTTCAAGGGCACCTCCGCCTCCCAGACGATGACCATCGACGGCGGCGGCGCGCGCAAGGCGTCGGACAAGGTGTTCCAGCACAACGGCCCCGGCACGATGTACATCCGCAACTTCCAGGTCGGCGACTTCGGCAAGCTGTACCGCTCCTGCGGCAACTGCAAAACGCAGTACAAGCGGAATGTCGTCGTGGACAACGTCACCGCCACCGTGCCCGGCAAGGCGCTCGTCGGCATCAACACCAACTACGGCGACACCGCCCGGCTGACCCGGATCACCATCTCCGGCGACTCCAGCCGCAAGATCGAGCCCTGCCAGAAGTACCAGGGCGTGACCAGCGGCGAGCCGACGAAGATCGGCACCGGCCCGGACGCGACGAACTGCCTCTACACCGCCGCCGACATCACCTACAAATAGGGGCGCGCCATGTTCGGCACACTGCTCGTCGCGTCGGTGCTCGCGTCGCTGGCCGCTCCACCGGCCGGGGCGGCGGCGGCGAACGTCGTCGTGGCCAAGGACGGTTCCGGGAACTACCAGACCGTGCAGGCCGGGATCAACGCGGTTTCCGCCGGTGGCACCGTCTCGATCAAGCCCGGGACCTACCGGGAGGTCGTCTCGGTGCCGTCGGCCAAGACCGGGATCACCCTGCGCGGCACCACCGGCAACGCCGCCGACGTCGTCATCGACCACGACAACGCCAGCGGGACCAAGAAACCCGACGGCACGACGTACGGCACCTCCGGCAGCGCGACCGCGACGATCGCCGCGAACGGCTTCACCGCCACCGCGCTGACCTTCCGCAACTCCTTCGACCGCACCGCCCACCCGGAGATCAAGGACACCCAGGCCGTCGCGGTCAAGACCACCGGCGACCGGATGGTCTTCGACAACGTCACCTTCCTCGGGCACCAGGACACGCTGTACGCCGACACCGCGGCCGTCGGCACGACCGGGCGCCAGTACTACCGCAACTGCTCGATCAGCGGCGACGTCGACTTCCTCTTCGGCCGTGCGACGGCGGTGTTCGACCGGGCGACGATCACCGCGCTGGACCGCGGTTCCAGCAGCAACAACGGGTTCCTGACCGCGGCCAGCACCCGCCGCTCGAACCCGTACGGTTTCCTGGTCGTCGGCAGCAAGGTGCTCAGTCCGGCGGCCAGCGCGAGCTTCTACCTCGGGCGGCCGTGGCACCCGAGCGGAGACGTCGACGCCGTCGCCCAGGTCCTGTTCCGCGAGACGTCCCTCCCGGCGGCGATCAAGCCGGCGCCGTGGACCGACATGTCGGGCTTCTCGTGGAAGGACGCCCGGTTCGGCGAATACCGCAACACCGGCCCGGGCGCGGGCGCCGGCGCCGACCGGCCGCAGCTGTCCGCTGCGCAGGCCGCGAACTACACGCCGCAGAAGTACCTGGCGGGCGGTGACGGGTGGAACCCGGTGCACTGACGCCGTCGGGGGCCGGGCGGGGGAGACCCTCCGTCCGGCCCTTGACGCGCCGGGCCGTGACCACCGACCATGATCCGATCAGGAATTGTTAGCGCTAACAACGTCCAGGCTCAGCGCCGAACCGAGGACACCCCATGAAACTTCGCCGCCTTCCGGCTCTCATCGCCGTCGCCTCCGCCCTGCTGAGCGCGCCCGCCGCGCAAGCCGCGACCTACCCCGACCCCGGTTACGTCACCGGGGACATCGAGGCGGTGCACGACCCGGCGATGATCCGGGCGGCGGACGGCAGCTACCTGCTCTACTCCACCGACCAGTACCTGCAGATCCGCCGGTCGACCGACCGGATCCACTTCACGAGGATCGGCTCGGTCTGGCCGAACGGTGCGCCGTGGACCGCGCCCTTCACCGACCCGGCCAAGCCGGGGTACCTGTGGGCGCCGGACATCTCGTTCCACAACGGCAAGTACTACCTGTACTACGCGGCCTCGTCGTTCGGCTCCCGCAACTCGGCGATCTTCCTCGCCACCAGCAGCACCGGCCTGCCCGGCAGCTGGACCGACCAGGGCGTCGTCATCCAGACCAGCACCAGCGACGACTACAACGCGATCGACCCGAACCTGTTCGTCGACACCTCCGGCCGCTGGTGGCTCAGCTTCGGCTCCTGGTGGACCGGGATCAAGATGATCCGGCTCGACCCGGCCACCGGCAAGCGCAGCGCGAGCGACACCGCGCTGCGCGGCATCGCCCGGCGCACGGGCAGCACGACGGCCGAGGAAGCGCCCTTCATCGTCCAGCACGGCGGCTACTACTACCTGTTCGTCTCCTGGGACCTGTGCTGCCAGGGCACGAAGAGCACCTACCGCGTGATGGCCGGCCGCTCGACGTCGATCACCGGCCCGTACACCGATCGGGCCGGCGTCCGGATGACCGACGGCGGGGGCACGCAGATCCTCGCGAGCCACGGCGCCGTCCACGGCCCCGGCCACGTGGCCGTCGTCCACGACACCGACGCCGACGTGCTGGTCTACCACTACTACTTCTCGGACGCGACGCCGCTGACCGGCAAGCTCGGGATCAACCTCATCGGCTACGACAGCGCCGGCTGGCCCTACGTGTACTGATCTCGTATAACGACCTATACGGCGCCCGTCGGGAAGGTGACCCATGCAGCGGTTCCTGTCGTTCCTGCTCGCCCTGCTCGCCACCACCGGGCTCGGGGCGGCGCCGGCGGCGGCCGTCCCGGCCGGGCACCGGGTCACGTTCGACAGGTACTCGCTCCTGCTGGACGGCCACCGCCGGATCGTCTGGTCCGGCGAGTTCCACCCGTTCCGGCTGCCGAGCCCGGACCTGTGGCGGGACGTCCTGCAGAAGATGAAGGCGACCGGCTACAACGCGGTCTCGATCTACTTCGACTGGAACTACCACTCGCCCGCGCCCGGGGTGTACGACTTCACCGGCGTCCGGGACATGGACCGGGTGCTCGACCTCGCCGCCGAAGCGGGGCTGTACGTCATCGCGCGGCCCGGGCCGTACATCAACGCCGAGGTCACCGGCGGCGGCTTCCCGGCCTGGCTGGGCACCCAGGCCGGCCGGGCGCGCAGCGACGCGCCCGGCTACCTCGCCGCGGCCGACGAGTGGCTGACGCGGATCGACCGGATCATCGGCAGGCACCAGTACACCGACGGCCGCGGCCCGGTGATCCTGTACCAGATCGAGAACGAGCTGGCCGCGACCGGCGTTTCGCAGCGCAACTACGTCGCGCACCTCCACGACAAGGTGCGGGCCGACGGGATCACCGTCCCGGTCTTCCACAACGACAAGGGGCGCAACGGGATCTGGGTGCCGCCGGGCGCCGGGGTGCCCGGCACCGTGGAGGGCCAGGTCGACCTCTACGCCTTCGACGGGTACCCGGGCGGCACCTGCCGGACCGACGCGACGCCGGGCAATCCGAGCGTCGCACCCGACTGGGGGACCTACGGGCCGGGCGGGGCGAAGGGCGGCGCGAGCGCGTCGCCGAACACGCCGGGGTTCGTCGCCGAGTTCGGCGGCGGCTGGTTCGACTACTGGGGCAGCAACGGCACCTACCCGTGCACCGCGGTGCGGCAGGGGCCGGGCTACGAGCGCGTCTTCTACGGCACCAACCTGGCGAACGGCCTGACCCTGCAGAACTTCTACATGACCTTCGGCGGCACGTCGTGGGGCGGGCTCCCGGCGCCGGTGGTCTACAGCTCCTACGACTACGGCGCGGCGATCGACGAAGGCCGTCAGCTGCGGCCGAAGGCGTCGACGATGAAGGAGATCGGGTCGTTCCTGGCCACCGTCCCGGATCTGGCCGAGATGGACCGCGGGGCGCCGGTGACGCCGTCGTCGGCCGCGGTGAAGGTCTACCACAACGTCAACCCGGACACCGGGGTGCACTTCTACCTGCCGGTGCACACCCCGTCGAACGCCACGACCGATGACGCCTTCACCTTCCCGTTGTCCACATCGGACGGTGAGTACACGGTTCCGCTGCGCCTGGCCGGCCAGGACGCCAAGTTCCTGGTGGCGGACTTCGACGTCGCGGGCCAGCACCTGGTGTACTCGACGTCGGAGCTGATGGCCCGGGCCGCCGGGACCCTGCTGCTGCACGGACGGCCGGGGGAGGACGGCGAGACGGTGCTGCGGTACCCGGCGCGGCCGCGCGTGGACGTCCTCGCCGGGTCCGTCACCACGACCTGGTCCGGGAACGACCTGCGGCTGAACTACCGCCACGACGGGCTCGCGCGGGTCCGGATCAGCGGCGGCGGCCGCCCGGCTGTCACGCTGCTGCTCGCCGAAGACGCCGTGGCGGACACGTTCTGGCCGGTGGACGGCTTGCTCGTGCGCGGGCCGGACCTGGTGCGGACCGCACGGGCGGGCTTCGCGCTGACCGGCGACACGAAGGCACCGAGGGACCTCGAGGTGTGGGGTGCCCGCGGCCCGCTGCTGTGGTGGAACGGCGCCCCGGTGCCGGTGCGGCCCACGGCGGCGGGCAGCGTCCTGGCGCTGCGGCCGCTGCCCGGACCGGCCGACCCGCGGCTGCCGGAGCTCACCGGCTGGCGCTCGGCGCCCGGCTCGCCGGAAGCCGCACCGGGCTTCGACGACTCGGCCTGGCCGGCGGCGGACCGGACCACGACGAACAGCACCACCCCGCCACCGGCCGGACAGCCGGTGCTGACCGCCGACGACTACGGCTTCGGCGTCGGCGACGTCTGGTACCGGGGGCGGATCACCGGAACGCCGGGGGAGCGGGTCGGCCTGCGCTACGGCGGCGGGGGCGCGGGGATGCTCCAGGCGTGGCTGGACGGCCGGTACCTGGGCCAGCACGTCCTGCCGTCCGCGTCGGCGGCCCCGCCGACGACGGGCACCGCGGAGTTCACCGTGCCCGAAGACCTGCGTGGCGACGGCCCGCACGTGCTCTCGGTGATGGTCCGGAACAATGGCCACAACGAGGACGGCGGCGTCAACGACGCGCACAAGGAGGGCCGCGGCCTCATCTCGACGACGACGCCGGGCGGCGTGGCGTGGAAGCTGAAGGGCGGCACGGCGGACCCGGTCCGCGGCCCGCTGAACGGCGGCGCCTTGGCCAGCGGCCGGCACCTGCCGGGCTTCCCGGACCGCACCTGGACCCCGGCGGCGGTGCCCGCGGCGACGGCCGACCCGGGGACGACGTGGTACCGCACGACGTTCTCGCTGCACGTCCCGCGCGACCAGGACACCTCGGTGGGCTTGACGATCGGCGACCCGGCGAAGCCCCGCTCCGGCGGGCGGTACCGGGTGCTGGTGTTCCTCAACGGCTGGAACGTCGGGCAATACATCGGGGACGTCGGGCCGCAGCACACGTTCGTGCTGCCGGACGGGACCCTGGATTCGCACGGCCGCAACAGCCTGGCCCTGGCGGTGACCAGCGACGGCGGCCCGGGCAACGGCCTGGAGAAGGTCGCGCTGACGGATCTGGGCACGGCGCGGGGAGGGGTGCCGGTCCGGCCCGTGTACTCACCGGGGTGGCGACCGTCGCCGTGACGGCCCGCAGCGGGCGTGCGTTCGGCTCGGCTTCGCGGCCGAACGAGCTCGCGGCGGCGGAACACCGCCGCGCTCGGTGGGCGGTCGGCGTTGCGGCAGCCGGACATCACCGCCCGCCGAACGTCCGCGCCTCCTCATCGGCTGCCGCCAGCTCGCGTTCCGCGGCCGCCGCGTCTCCCGGACCGCCTCGGCGCAGCAACGCGTCCGCATGCCGGCGTCGCGAGAACACCGCCGCCGGCCAGTGCCCGAGCGCCAGGTTGTGCCGCACCGCCGCCCTCAGGTGCGTCACCGCGCGGTCCGGGTCGCCCGCCGTCAACGCCGTCGTCCCCAGCGGGTGCTGGACCGAGCCGAAGCAGGCGATGCCCAAGCTCGCCATCGCCGGCAGCTGGCCGAACGGGGCCAGCAGCTCGTGGATCCGCGCCGCCGTGGCCGCGTCGCCGAGCAGGTGGGCCGTCTCGGCCGCGCCGCACAACGACGTCAGCCAGGTGCTCGACCGCGGCAGCGCGCCCAGGTCCTCCCCGCACAGCCGGGCCAGTGCGCCCGCGGCCGTGCGGCGGTCGCCCGCCGAGGCCGCGGCCACCGCCAGTGCCGCGTAGTAGGAGTTGTCGATCGGGCTGAGCGTCGGCGAGTGCATCAGGCCGTCGAGCACCGGCACCAGCTCGCCGAGCCGGCCCTGGAACCAGCGGATCGCCACCAGCTGGGCGCCGTACCAGCCGAGCGCGTCGAAGTCGCCCGCCGCCCGGCCGACCTCGGCGCACGCCTGCGCCCCGGCTTCGGCCTCGCGGAACCGGCCGGCGCGGATGGCCAGCATGACCTTGACCGCGTCCGCCACGAACCCGGCCGCCAGGTGCTTGCGCTCGGCGAGCAGGTCGTCGAGCTCGCCGAGCCGGCGCTCGGCGTGCGGGTCGCCGGCCAGGAACAGGTCGACGGTCTCCCACAGCACACCCATCACCAGGTCGGTGCGCCGGCCCGAGCGGGCGCTCACCCCGACCAGCTCGGTCGCGAGAGCGTGCCGCAGCGCCGTGTGGTCCGGCCCGAGCAGGCAGTGGTGGGCCAGGCTGAGCGCCTCGGCGTGCGCGACCGGCTCGTCCGCCGCCCGCGTGCGGACGGCCACCGCGAGGATCCGGTCGTGCCGGCCCGCTTCGTAGTCCAGCTCCGCCGCCAGCCGCGCCTGCAGGCGGTGGCCCAGCGACGAGCCGGGCTCCACCTGCTCCAGCGCGAACCGCAGCCGCGTCAGCAGGGACGCCGCCGCGACGGCCGTCCGGTGCTCGTGCACCCACACCCCGCCGAGGCCGAGGGCCGCGCGGCCGAGCGCGACGGCGTCCCCGGCGCGCTCGGCCTGCACGTACGCGGTTTCGAAGTGTTCCCGGCTGGTCCGCAGGTCGCCGTCCTCCAGGAGCGCGTGCTCGCCGGCGGTGAGCGCGTCGCCGGGCGCGGTCGCCACCGCGGTCGCCCGGGCCGCCAGCAGGGCCGGGTCGTGGGCGAGCACCCGGCGGTGCACCTGCGCCAGCACCGGTGACGGCTCCACGCCGGACGCGCTGATCAGCCCGTGCCGGGCCCGGCGGAACGCCTCCAGGGCGTCGCTCTGCCGCCCGGCCCGGTAGAGCGCCGTCATCAGCTGCGCCCACAGCCGTTCGTGGCCGGGGAACGCGGCGGTCAGCGCCTCCAGCTCGGCGATCAGCCCGGTGTCCTCGCCGGCCGCGAGGTCGGCGTCGATCCGGTCCTGGACGGCGTTGTGGCGCAGCCGGTCGAGCCGGACCCGTTCCGCCACCAGGGTTTCCACGTCGCCGAACTCCTCGTAGGCGGTGTGGCCGCGCCACAGGCCGAGCGCGGCGGCCAGCCGCTCCCGGGCGGCGGCCGATTCCCCGGCGGCCAGCACCCGCCGCCCCTCGGCGGCGAGGCTTTCGAACCGCGCGGCGTCGAGGGCCTGCGGTGCGAGGTGCAGGACGTACCCGGGCGGCCGGGTCAGGATCGCCTCCTGGCCGAGCGCGCCGCGCAGCCGCGAGAGGTACGTCCGCACCGTGCGGCCGGCGTGCGCGGGTGCCTCTTCGCCCCAGAGCGCCCGGCCCAGCGCGGCGACGCTGACCACCCGGCCCGCCTCCGCCGCCAGCACCGCCAGCAGGGTCCGCAGCCGCGGACCCCCGACGTCCCGCGGCTCGCCGTCCAGCCGCACTTCGAACGGTCCCAGCACCCCGAGGTCCACCCCGCCCATGCCCGCCCCTCCGCAACGCCGCTACCGCGCGCGTTCGCGTACAGGAGCGGTCCGGGCCACCCGGGATACGTCTACGGCCGGATGAATCTCCGTCGACGATCTGTCGATGGATCGTCGACGGGCGCTGCGAGTGTCGGTGTCGCGGACGGAGGAGTCCGCGGCTACCGGTTCTTCGGGAGGAAGTCCATGAAACGCATGATTCGGGGTCTCGCACCGGTTTTCGCCCTCGCGGCGACGGGGGCGGCGGTGCTGGCGGGCGCACCGGCGGCGAACGCGGCGCCGGCGCACGCGGCGGCGCTCGAGGTGAAGAGCGCGACGTGGGGCCAGCTGCACGTCGGTGACTGCGAGCAGGACAACGGCACCATCGTGCTCCGCTCGGACGGGACGGGCGACTGGAGCGCGACCACGCTGACCTTCCAGACGCACTCCGGCGACGTCTGGCACTCCAGCTTCGACTTCAAGACCACGGCCGGGACGAAGCTGTTCTCGGCGGGCACGTTCGACAGCCCGGTGATGAACGACGGCAACCCGCCGCCGCGGTACTTCTGGTCGAAGCACTTCACTTACGACGCGGCGCTCTTCAGTGCTGTCGACATCTTCAAGACGATCCAGCACTCGAGCTGCTGATCCCGGGGTGAGAACCGCCCTGGGTCACGGCCCACCGAGGCCCAGGGCGGCGCCCGCGACGACCCCGCCGGGGCGGGGTCCCTCCAGCGGATCGAGGAGGCGCCGGCCTCGACCGCGCCCGGGCGGCCGAGGTCCTGGCCGGTCCGGCGTGCGCGATCCTCGATCCGGTGGTCAGCTGATCGGCACCGTCGCGGTGCAGGAGCTCGTGCCGTTGTCGAAGGTCGCCGCCGCGGTGCCGGCGGACGATGCCGGCACCGTCGTGGTCGTCGGCACCGCGAAGGTGGTGTTCCCGGTCGTCGCCGAGGTCTGGGAGAACACCGTGTGCGTGGTCGTTCCGGTGCGGTAGGAGATCCGCAGGGAGACCTTGCCCGCGACGTCGCCGATGTACGGCCCCGACGTGGTGTAGCCGCCGACGATGCGGAAGTCGAAGCCGACGCTCTCGTACCGGAGGGTGAGCGTGCCGCTGAAGGCGTCCGCCTTGCAGATCGCCGACCGCTGGATGATCGTCGCCGCCTGGGCGGGGGCCACCAGGACCGTCGCGCCGGCCAGCAGCGCCACCAGTCCGGCCTGAACCGCAGTCTTCATCTTCGTCCTCCCTCGGGTCCGCCCGCCATCCTGCCGGGTCCTGCTTCCGTTCCGCTTCCCCTCATCCGGTGGTGCGGACGAGGTGGACGGGACAGGCGGCGTGGGAACCCGCCGCGGCCGCGGTCGCCGAGGACGCTCAGCCGGGCGGCCGCGCTGCGCTCGCGCAGTGAGCAGCCGGTGCCCGCCTCTCCAGGCCCACCCCCTCCCGGAACCCCACAGCCCCGACCCTCCAGGTACGCGAACCGACCTTCCAGGTACGCAAGCCGACCCTCCCGGTGCGCGTGTCGTCCGCTCGGGTACGCGTGTCGTCCGGTCGCGGACAGCAGGCGCGTCCGGCAAGATCTGCGTCCGGCGAGACCTGCGGTGGCCGGAAGGAGCCCGATGGCGGTGGTGGTCGTGGCGGCGGCGGTGCTCGGCCTGCTCGTCGGGTCGTTCCTCAACGTCGTGATCCACCGGGTGCCGCGCGGCGAGTCCGTCGTCCGGCCGCCGTCGCGCTGTCCGGACTGCGGGCAGGAGATCGAACCCCGGCACAACGTCCCCGTCTTCGGCTGGCTCGTCCTGCGCGGCCGGTGCGCAGGCTGCGGTGCCCGGATCAGCGTCCGGTACCCACTGGTCGAGCTCGGCACCGGCGTCCTGTTCGCGCTGCTGGCCCTGCGGCTGGACCCGCCGGACCTGCCCGCCTTCCTCTACTTCGGCGCGATCGGCGTCGCCCTCGCCCTGATCGACCTCGACTGCCGCCGCCTGCCGAACGCGATCGTGCTGCCGTCCTACCCGGTGCTGGTCGTCCTGCTGACGGCGTCGGCCTGGTGGCGCGGCGACTGGTGGGCGCTCGCCCGCGCCGGGATCGGCGGCGCCGCCCTGTTCGCCTTCTACCTCCTCCTCGCGCTGGCCTACCCGGCGGGCATGGGCTTCGGCGACGTCCGGCTCGCGGGCATCCTCGGCGGGATCCTCGCCTACCTCTCCTGGGGGACGCTGGTGGTCGGCGCGTTCGGCGGGTTCCTGCTCGGTGCGGTCGCCGGCGTCGTCGTGCTGGCCACCGGCAAGGGCGGCCGCAAGACGGCGCTGCCGTTCGGGCCGTTCATGATCGCCGCGGCCCTGGTGGCGATCTTCGCGGCCGGCCCGCTCGGCCAAGCCTACCAGCGCCTGACCGGCCTGGCCTGAGCCGTCACCGGTTCCCCGACCAGCTCAGCACCGACACCTGCCGCGCCCCGGCCACCGGGTTCGTCGGATCACCGTCCACATAGGCCACCCGGGCCCGGGCAACGGGGGCACCACCCGGAGCGCACGTGGCGGCACCGGGGCACACGTAGGCGGACAGGTAGACGCCGAAGACGAAGCCGGGCGAGTCGTCCGGCACCTCGATGACCGCCCCGGTGAACGTCACGCTCCCGGTTTCCTTCACCCACAGGGACCGCGCGACGACGCCGAAGCGGAAGATCGGCTCGGTCGCGTTGTTCAGCGTGACGTCCAGGACGGCCTTCGGCGCGTACGTCGTCCCCTGCACGTAGAACCGGTTCCCGGAGTTGTTGACCGCGGTCACCAGGGCGCACGCGGCACTGCTCGGGTACATCAGCTGCGTGCACCCGTTTTCCGCGCGCAGGGCAGGCGGGGTGTAGTCGAGCACCAGTTGCAACGCATCGACCTGCTCTGTGCCCTTGTGCTTCAAGGCCGCGGTGTAGCTCAGCTGCGCGCCGGTGAAGGTGCCGTCGTACACCTGTTGCGAGAGCGCGGCCGAGGTTACGTCGACGAGATCGGTGTGCAGCGAGTTGTCCGAATACGAAGGCACCTTGTACGGGTCGCCGGTGGTCCCGCCCGCCGGAGTGACCTGGACAGTGAGGTTGTCCTGGGTGGACCCACTGTCGTTGCCGTGCCGGACGCTCACCTGTGCGGATTTGAGGATCGAGCCCGCCGGAATCGCCGCGGGTGGGGTGTAGCCGGTCGCGGTCACCGCGGCGCTCTGGTTGCCACCGGCGTTGTTGGTCCACGTGGCAAGATTGCCATCCACAGTGGACAAACTGCCGGCCGGGGCGGTGGTGAACGTGCCGCCCGGTGTGCCGGTGGGAACGAGTGTCGCCGTCACCGGCGTGTCCGCGCCCGAGGCCAGCCCGTAGAGGGCCACCGGCGGCCGGTCCGCGCTGTAGGTGCCGCAGATCTCCACCTGGCCCGCCTTCACCGCCAGCCTGCTGTCGCCGCCGAAGACGAACTGGACGCCGGACGCCTTCGGGTCGTCGATCGGGTTGTCGCAGGCACCCGGGATCTGCGCCGGCACCGGCGGCTTGGCGATGACCCGCTTGCTGCCGTCCACCGGCGTGCCCGCGACGAGGTAGCCGTTGTCGACCGTCCACACGTCGTCGCCGCCGGGCAGCGACGGCGGCCGGACCGCGGCGCTGTTGCGGAAGTCGAAGTAGTACGTGCCGGGGGTGAACCAGAACGTGCTGTCCTTGCACCTGCTGCTGCTGGACATCATCGCCGACAGCCCGGCCGCGTCGTCGTAGAGCCCGGGCTGGAAGGTGACCAGCGAACCGGCCTTGGTGCACGGCGGCAGCGCCTGCCGCGGCGGCACGGAGGTCAACGCGGGGGTGTAGCCGGGATCCGCACCGAGGCTCGAGCCGCCGTAGCCGCACGAAGGCGCGGGCGTACTGCTGATCGTGCCCGAGCACGCGCCGCGCGCGTACACCGCGGTGTTCGTGTCGAGCGAGCCGTTGACCACGCGGATGTTCGAGTTCGAGTACACGATGCCGTGGACGCGGAACGAAGAACCGGTCGGCTGCTGGATGTTCAGCCCGTCCTCGCCGCCGGTGCCCAGGGTGAGGATCGCGTTGCCCGGCCGGTTGCACACGCTCAGCGACGGGCACTGGATCCGCACCTTCGCCGGGTCGGCGGTGCACGACACGGCGGCCGAGCCGCCACCGCCGAAGTTCGGCAGGACCAGCGTGTCGGACCCGCCGAAGCAGTGCTCGCCTGCCGCACCGGTGAACGTGCTGGTGCGGATGGCGTTGATCCCCGCCTGCAGCGCGCCGTCGGCGGTGTAGGCGGCCGCGGCCTGGTCGCGCAGGTTCACCGTGGTGCGGACGCCGGTGTCGGCGAAGGACAGCAGCGCGCCGAGCACCACCGCGACCACCGTGACCAGGATGAGCACCAGCGGCAGCGCGGCTCCGGCGTCGTCGCCCTTCCACCGGCGGTTCATGTCTGCCTCCGTTGCCCGAACAGGGTGATGGGGTAGGGGTCGGCGTTGCGCGCGACGGCGGTGAAGGTCAGCTTCACCCACAGCGGCACGGCGGCCGCGGTGCACGCGCTGGAGCACGTCACCGCGGGCGTGGCCGGGTCGACGTTGTGCGCGACGATCGAGTCGGACAGCGTCGCGGAATCGAGGCAGCGCAGCCGGTGCAGCTCGGTGCCCGTCAGGTAGTAGGCGACGATCGCGGTGCGCCGGGTCGCGGCCGGCGTGCTGGTGTCCCAGTCGTCGGACAGCAGCCGCACCAGGGAAACGGGTGTCGCGGCGGTGCCGCAGACCTGGCCGCCGCTGCCGTAGCCGGCCCCGAGCTGGATCGACGGGGAGTACGGCACCTGGCCGCTGCCCACCGACCCGGAGTAGTCCCGCAGGCCGACCGCGGCGACGTCCTGGGCGAAGAACGCCGCGCTCTGCTGGGCGTCGTGCGACACCGCGAGCCGCGCGGACGTGGCATCGGTGTTGCGGATCGAGACGATCACCGCGTTGGCGACCGGCGCGACGACCACGCCCAGGATGACGACGACGATCAGCAGCTCCACCAGCGTGAACCCGGCGTCGGACCGGCGGCTCAGCACAGCGCCTCCCCGAGCCCGCACCGCTTGCGCACCACGACCTCCAGGCGTTCGCTCGCCCGCCCGTCGCCGCTGGCGACCTGCAGGGTCACCTGCTGCAGCCCGGTGTCGGTGCCGCAGGTCGCCGACCACGCCGAGCCGGTCCAGTACTTCACCGACGACACCGCGCTGGTGAACCCCGGCGGCACGGTGAACCCGGCCGGCGCGGCGTACTTCGCGGGCGCCGCGCAGGCGAAGTAGCCGCCCGCCATCACCTGGTTCTCGACCGCCTCGCCGAAGTCGCGCACCCCGGCACCGGCGGTGGCCTGCTTGCGGTGGACGTCGGACATGAACACGCTGACGCCGATGCCGCCGACGATCGCCACGACCGCGATACCCAGGATCGCGACCGCGACCAGCAGCTCCAGCAGGGTCTCGCCCCGGTCGTCGGTCCTCATCAGACGTGCACCTGGCCGAAGATCCCGTACATCGCCGAGACGAGCGCGACCGCCACGAACCCGACGACCAGGCCCATCACCACGATCACGGCCGGTTCGAACAGCGCGGTGAGCTTCTTCAGCCGGTAGTCCAGCTCGCCTTCGTAGTACTGGGCGGTGACCTCGAGCTGGGTGTCGAGGGTGCCGGTGTCCTCGCCGACGCGGATCATCTGCGCCGCGGTCACCGGGAACAGCCCGGAGCCGGTGAGCGGGCGGGCCAGGCCCTCGCCGTTCAGCACGGCCTGCGCGACCCGGCCGAGCGCCCGCATGAACACGCGGTTGCGCAGCGAGTCCGTCGCGACCCGCAGGGCCTCCGGCAGCGGCACCCCGGCGCTCACCATCGACGACAGGATCCGGCAGAACCGCTCGACCAGCGCGTGCCGCACGGTCGGGCCGATCGCCGGGACGCCGAGCAGCACGCGGTCGCGGGCGTACCGGCCGCCGGGCGTGCGCACGGCGACCAGGTAGGACACGGTGAGCAGGAGCAGGCCGGCCAGCAGCGCCCACCACCACCGGCCCAGGAAGTCGGTGACGGCCAGCAGCATCCGCGTCGGCAACGGCAGCTTCGCGTTGAGGCTGGCGAAGAAGACCTTGAACCGCGGCAGCACGAAGGTGGCGAGCACGACGACGGTGACGACCGACATCAGCGCGATCATCGCCGGGTAGATCAGCGCGGCCTTGATCTTGCGCCGCGCTTCGAGGTCGCGCTCGAGGTAATCGGCCAGCTGGTCGAGGACCTGGTCGAGCTGCCCGGTGAGCTCCGCCGAGCGCAGGATCTCCCGGTAGAACTCGGGGAAGATCTTCGGGTGCCGGTCGATGCAGTCGGAAAGCCGGTCGCCGCCGCGCAGGCCCTGTTCGACGTCCCGCAGCATCCGGGCCACCGTCGAGTTCGCGGCCTCCTCGCCGAGGATCCGGACGGCGTCGATGAGCGGCAGCCCGGCCCGGACGAACGCGCCGAGCTGGCGCGAGAGGTGCATGACGACCTCGCGCTTGACCCGCGGCGCGGTCAGCTCCCGGCTCAGCACGCTCTTCTTCTCGGTGACCTCGATGTCCCGCAGCTCGCGTTCGTAGAGCGCGAGGACGGCGGAATCGGCGTCGGCGGCCTTCTGCACCCCGCGGGTGCGCTGCCCGTCCGGGCCGGTGGCGACGTAGGCGTACCGGTTCATCGCGCCCCTCCGGTGAGGTAGATCGACCGCAGCACCTCGGCCGGGGTGGTGACGCCCTCGGCCACCAGCCGCAGCGCCTCGTCCTGCAGCGTCCGCATGCCTTCCTTGCGGGCCAGCTCGTGCACCTCGCGGTGCGGCGCGCTCTCCAGCACCAGCGTCCGGATCCCTTCGCTGACCGGCATCAGCTCGTAGACGCCGGTGCGGTCGAGGAACCCGGTCTGCGCGCAGAAGTTGCAGCCGGCCCCGCGGACGTACCCGCCCGCCGGCTCGTCAGCGCCGAGGGAGTCCATGAAAGACAGTTCTTCGGCCGAGGGCGCGTAGTACTCCCGGCAGCGCAGGCAGATCCGCCGGACCAGGCGCTGGGCGAGCACCGCGGTGACCGACGACGCCACGAGGAAGTTCTCGATCCCCATGTCCAGCAGCCGGTGCAGCGCCGAGGCGGCGTCGGTGGCGTGCAGCGAGGAGAGCACGAAGTGGCCGGTGAGCGCGGACTGCACGGCGATGCGCGCGGTGTCGACGTCCCGGACCTCGCCGACCAGGATGACGTCCGGGTCCTGCCGCAGGATCGACTTGAGGCCGTCGGCGAAGGTGACGCCGGTCTGCTCGTTGATCTGGATCTGGTTGATCGAGGACATCGTGTACTCGACCGGGTCCTCGATGGTCATGATGTTGCGTTCGCTGCTGTCGAGCTCGCCCAGCGAGCCGTAGAGCGTCGTGGTCTTGCCGCTGCCGGTCGGGCCGGCGCAGATCACCATGCCGTAGGGCGACTGCAGCACCGCCGTGTAGCGTTCGGCCATCCCGGCGGGCATGCCC
Source organism: Amycolatopsis sp. NPDC004169 (assembly GCF_040610315.1). Lineage (NCBI taxonomy): Bacteria > Bacillati > Actinomycetota > Actinomycetes > Pseudonocardiales > Pseudonocardiaceae > Amycolatopsis > Amycolatopsis sp. NPDC004169. The sequence continues at coordinate 3,667 of NZ_JBEXMD010000041.1, read as the reverse complement.
AGCTGGGGCAGCCGGAACAGCGGGCGGCTCTTGTCGAGCAGCCGCAGCACGACCTTCTCACCGCCCACGACCGGCGTGCTGGCCACCCGGATGTCCACCGGCCGGTCTTCGACGTCCATGCTGATCTGGCCGTCCTGCGGACGGCGGCGCTCGACGATGTTCATGCCGGCGAGGATCTTGATCCGGCTGGTCACCGCCGGGCCCATCGAGCCGGGCAGGTCGAGCACGTCGTGCAGGACGCCGTCGATGCGGTAGCGCACCCGGATCCGCTCGGCCTGCGGCTCGACGTGGATGTCGGAGGCGCGGTCGCGCAGCGCCTGCTTGATCATCAGGGCGACGACGTGCACGACCGGCGCGTCGTCGTTCGCGGTGGCCGGAGCTTCGGCGCGGGCGGCGTCGCGGCGCACGGCGTCGCGGGCTTCGAACGCCTTGACCTGCTGGTCGACGCCGGTGAGCGCCCGGTAGGTCCGCCCGATGGTGGCCAGGATGTCCGCGCGGTCGGCGACGGCGACGGTCACCGGGCGGCCGAGGGCCGCCTGCAGCGCCGGGGCGGTGGCGGCGTCGGCCACGGCGACCAGCACGGTGTCCTCGCGGACGGTCAGCGGGATCGCGCAGAGCTCGCGGGCCTTCGCCTCGCCGAGCAGGTCGGCGGCGGCGCGGTCGGGCGTGACCGTGCGCAGGTCGACCGACCGGGGCTGGGTGCGGAGTCTCATGCCGGCACGCTCCGGGGCAGCGGCCGCGGATCGATGTCCTGCGGGTGCAGGCTGCGGGCGGCGGCGTCGGCGGGGGTGACCAGCCCGGTGGCGACCAGCTGGGACAGCGACTGCTCCAGCGTCACCATGCCTTCGCGGCGCCCGGTCACCAGCGCGTTGCGCAGCTGGTGCGGCTTCCCCTCCTTGATGAGGTTGCGCACGGCGGTGTTGGCCACCAGCACCTCGAAGGCGGCGACGAGGCCGCCGCCGACGCGGGGGAGCAGCCGCTGGTGGACGATCCCGGTGAGCGCGGCGGCGAGCTGGACGCGGACCTGTTCCTGCTGGCCCGCCGGGAAGACGTCGATCATCCGCGCGAGGGACTGCGCGGTGTCGTTGGTGTGCAGCGTGGCGAAGACCAGGTGCCCGGTCTCGGCGATGGTGAGGGCGAAGCGGATCGAGTCGAGGTCACGCATCTCGCCGACCATCAGCACGTCGGGGTCCTCCCGCAGCGCACTGCGCAGGGCCGCGGGGAAGGACTCGGTGTCGGTGCCGACCTCCCGCTGGTTGACCGCGGAACGCCGGTGTTCGTGGACGTACTCGATCGGGTCCTCGACGGTGAGGATGTGGCACGCGCGTTCGCTGTTGATCCGGTCGATGACGGCGGCGAGCGTGGTCGACTTGCCGGAGCCGGTCGGCCCGGTGACGAGCACGAGACCCTGGTGCCGTCGCGCGAAGTCGGCCAGGACGGGCGGCAGGCCGAGATCGGCCATGCCGGGGATCCGGCGCGGGATCATCCGCAGCGCGACGACGGTCTCCCCGCGCTGGGTGAAGGCGTTGCCGCGGACGCGGGCTTCGTCGCGCCAGCCGAAGGAGAAGTCGAATTCGCGGGCGGTGCGCCAGGTGAGGGCCTGGTCGTCGGTGAGGAGCTCGGCGAGCAGCGCGCGCGTGTCGTCACCGGTGAGGACGGGGTGGCCGGGGACCGCGGAGAGGTCACCGTGCACGCGCAGCTGGGGCGGCAGTCCGGCGGTGAGCAGCAAGTCGGTGCCGCGCGCCTGCCAGAGCGCCTCGAGCAGGCCGTCGACGCGGCTGCCGATCTGGGTGAGCATGGGATCCTCCGGGGCGAGGGTGTGCCGCGGGGTGGGTGGCCCCACCCCGCGGAGCGGATCAGTGGGTGCAGGCGCCGGAAGCCGTGACGACACCGGCGGTGATGGCGATCGTGTAGCCGTTGGTGGTCGACGGCTCGTCCTTCAGGTAACCGGCGGTCTTCAGCGCGGCCGGGCTGGCGGCGTAACCGCCGGTCTTGGCGTAGAACGCCTCGTTGGCGGTCTCGACGCTCTTCCAGTCGGCGTTGCAGGCGGCGGCCTTGCCGTCACCGTTGAACGCCTGCACCGCGAACACGACGACCCCGGCGAGCACGCCCAGGATCACGACGACGATGAGCAGTTCGATGAGGGTGAAGCCGTCCTCGTTCGCGCGGGCGGCACGCAGGTTCTCCAGCATGGTTCTTTCCTTTGCGTTGCAGGGTTTCAGTGGCGTTCCGGAATCAGCAGGCAGCCACCTCCGGAGATCGGGTCCCCTTCCAGGAACCGGCCGTGGCGCGCACGCTCACGTAGACCTTGTTGTTGCCGGGCAGGGGGATGGTGGCCGAATTGGTCGTGGCGGTACCCGCGAGGGAAGCGGGGCCGCCCTGCGTGGTCGCGGTGAAGAGCTCGAACCCGGGCGGCAGCGGCGCCGGGTAAGACCAGTGGAGCTTGGCCGAGGGACCGCTGCCGTTGCCGTTGTTGCACTTCGCCGAGTCGAGGACCGGCTGGTCGGGCGTCTGCAGCTGCAGGCCTGCCGCGTATCCACTGCCGGAGCCGGACTTCAGCCAGGCCGCCTCCGCCCTCGCGGCACCCACCGCGACCAGGCCGCTGATCACCGTGGTCCAGGAAGCCGCCACCAGCACCGCCGCGAAAACCACCCGGTTCGCGCTCATCCGCTCACCACCGTGACCGTCACCGGGATCGAGAACAGCGCACCCTGGCAGCCGTCGTCCGAGGTCGGGCCCATCGAGACCGCGCCCGCCAGGGTGAGGGTCGCGTTGCCGTTGGAGGGCACCGAGGTGTTCGGTGCCTGCGCGGTCCAGCTCACGCCGGTCGTCGTGCAGGTGCCCGTTCCGCCGGAGCCGGTCGGCGTCCCGTTGGCGACGATGCTGCTGACCTTGACCGGGTACGGGTTCGGGTTGTTCACCAGGACCTTGGCTTCCCCGGCCGGTCCGCCGGGGTAGAGCAGGTTGCTGGTGAAGGCCGCGGCCGTCAGTGCCGTGGTCGTCGGAGCGGCTGCCGTGCCGGCCTTCGCGTTCGCGGCACCCGAACCGGAGCTCGTCCACGCCGCGACGGCGATCCCGCCGCCCAGCGTCGCGCCGACCACCGTGGTGACCACGAGCACGCGGCGCAGGGTCGGGTTCTTCATGGCTTGACCGCCGTTCCTGTGTACGTCAGGGGAAAGGTGACCGACCGGCACGCGTCGGGGGTGCCGGGCAGCATGCGGGTGGTGAGGGCGACGTCGGCGGTGCCGTTGGCGGGCACCGTCACCGGCCGGGGGAGCGCGTCGACCTGCACCGAGGACGCCGGGCAGGCCGGGACGGGCCGCCCGCGGCTGTCGTTGGGTTTGCCGACCGCGGCCGTCACGGTCTGCACGAGGATGGGGAAGTTTTCGGTGTTGGCCAGCCGGATCCACCGGTTCCCGGTCGCGCCGGGCACGAGCGCGGTGGCCCGGCCGGGCACGTCGGCGATGCCGAACTGCTTGCTGCCGTTGCCGTTCGCGGTGTTCGCCGCCGGCGCCGGGCCGATCGCGAACCACGTGAGCACGACGGCCGCGAGCGCGCCCGCCGGAACACCGCTGCGTACACGCCGGAGCCGGCCGAGGCGCTGCGCACGGCGGTCGAGGCCCTCGAGCTGGCGGGGGTGGCCTGACGTGGGGTGGTTCGAGGCACT
>NZ_JBEXMD010000040.1:0-94886 GCF_040610315.1 Amycolatopsis sp. NPDC004169 | reverse complement strand
GGGGCCGGGCCCCCCCCCGGGGGCCCCCCCCCCACCCACGTCGAGATGCGGAGCCGGCCGCCGTCGGGCCGTACGCGCCTTCCTCACCCACGAGGGGGATGCGGTGCGGCTCGGGCTGCGGCTGTTCGAAATCGGCCAACTGGCCTCACCCCGCCACCGGCCGGCCGATGCGGCCCGGCCGTACGTCGCCGACCTGCGCGAAGCGTTGCGCCGCCGGCCGACGGGGGTCCGCGAAGACGGGATCGCGTCGGCCCGTGCGGTCTCCGGATCCACTCCGGACAGGCGGAAAAAATCTTGCGGGACAACGCTTTTCCGGCCATTGGGCCGACCGGCTGACGTGACCGTCCTGAGCTGGACGGGTGATCGGGAGCGGCTACGATCCGTCCAATGGCCCAGCACAGCCGGGAAACGACGCTCTCCGGACCGGTGGCCGCGCACCGGTTGCTGTCGCTCGACGTCGTGCTCGCGCTGCTGGCGCTGGCCGGCGCCCTGCGGGTGCTCTACCTCGCCGCGCCGACACCGGCCCTGCCCGCGGAAGCGGCGAACGTCGCGCACGCCGTCGCGCTCCGGCACTTCACGGCGTTCACCGACGCGGGCGGCGCCGGGGTCAGCCCGTTCGGCTGGTGGCAGCTTTCGGCCTGCGCCACGGTCTCGGACGCCTTCGGGCGCTCGGTCACGGCGCTGGTGGCGGTCCGGGAAACGATGCTCCTCGTCGCCGTGCTCGGCGCGCTGCTGCTGTGGGTCCTGGCCCGGCGGCTCGGCCTGACGCGCTGGGCGGCGGCGGCCGCGGTGCTGCTGCTCGCGGCGTCCCCGCTGGCGCTCGGCCTGCAGCGGCTGGTCGTCGTCGAACACCTGGCGGCGGTGTGGGCGCTGGGTGCGCTGGTGCTGCTCACCCGGCCCGACGCCCGGATCCGGCACGACGTGCCGGCCGCGGTCTGCCTGCTGGCGGCCGTGCTCACTTCGCCGTTGGCGCTGGTCTTCCTGCCCGCGGCCGGCTGGCTGCTGGTGCGCCGCTCGCCCGTGCGGGCCGCGCTCGTGGCGGTGCTGCTCAACCTCGGGCTCGGCATCGCGTTCGGCCCGGCGGCGGGGCTCCTGCGGCCGCAGCTGGCGGCTTCGGGCCGTCCCTCGGTCGCCGACTGGGTCGCGCTCGACCCGGCCTGGGCGGTGCTGTCGACCGTCGCGCTGGTGGCCGCACCGGCCGTGGCCGCGCTGCGGCCGTTCGCGGTGTCCGGACTGCTGCTCGTCGCGGCCCTGCTCGTCCCCGGCGTGCCGGACACCGCCGTGCTCGCGCTGCTGCTGCCGGTGACGCCGCTGCTGCTGGCCGGAGTAGTGCAGGCCGTGACGCGGCAGCGCCGCCCTTCCCACCGCTGGGAAGGGCGGCGCGGGACCGCGGTCGCCGCGGTCGTGCTCGTCGCGGTGGTCGCCGTCGGCTGGGGGTACGGCTACCCCGCGCAGCGGCCCGCGGCCGACCGGGGCGGCCCGCTGGCCGAGGCGCGGGACTGGCTGCGGGCCAACGGTTCCGGCGCCCGCGTGCTGGTCGACGACGGTGCCTGGGCCGAGCTCGCGAAGGCGGGCTGGCCGACCGGCGCGCTCGTCGCGGCCGCCGCGTGCGCGACGGGCTGCCCGCCCGCCGAGTGGGCCGTCTTCGCCGCCGACGAGACCGGTCTGCGGGACCGCTACCCCGCTCTCGACGCGGCTTTCGACGGCTCCGGCGCGACCGCGGTGTTCGGGACCGGGGAGGGCCGCGTCACCGTCTCGCGCCTCGGGCTGCCGCCCGCCGACCCGGCGGCGCCGTCGGAAACGTCGGCTCGCGCCCGCGCGGGCGAGGCCCTCCAGGCGTCGGCCCGGATCACCTTCACCCCGGACGCCGTCGTCCCGCTGCGCGCGGGCCGCGTCGACTCCCGGCTGATCGCGACGATCGCCGCGCTCGCGGCGCTGCAGCCGGTCCGGGTCGCGGCGTTCCCCGAAGTCCCCGGCGAAGACCCCGCCGGGCAACCCCGCCGCCGGGTGCTGCTCACCGGCGGCGAAGACGGCGCGGCCGCGTTCTACACCGGCCAGCGCGACCCGTTCCGCCCCTCGTCGGTCGTCCGGACCGGCGACGGCGTGCTCGTCACCTACCTGCTGTTCGCACCCCCGGGACTGCTCGTCCCGTTCTCCTCTCCCTGATCCGGTGAAAGAGGCCCTCCGATGCGCACCCTCCCCCAGCTCCTGCTCAGACCCGGCGGGGCGGCCGCCGCCGCCCTCCTGCTCGTCGCGCTGACGCCGGTCACGGCCGAGGCGGTGACCGCCCCCGGCCCGGGCGTCGGCTGGATCCGGGTCGGTCACCTCTCCCCCAAGGTCCCGCCGGTGGACATCTCCTTCGCGCCGTTCGGCCAGGCCGAGAAGGTCGTCATCCGCAAGGCGGGCTACGGCGCCGTCACGCCGTACTCCTCGCTCGACCCCGGGAAGTACACGCTGTCGATGCGGCCCGCCGACGCCGCGGCCGGCACCCCGCCCGCGCTCTCGGCGACGATCGAGATCGCCGAGCGGTCCGCCTACTCGCTGCTGGTGTTCGCCAACGGACCCGGCAGCACGCTCAAGGGCACCCTGGTCACCGACGACCTCACCGCGCCCGCCGCGGGCAAGGGCCGGCTCCGGATCGTCGAAGGGTCGGCGGCGATCGCCCCGGTCACGGTCGACGGCCCGGGCGTCCTGCTCGCCCAGGACGCGCCCTACGGCTTCACCTCGCCCTACGTCGACGTGCCGCAGGGACGCTGGCCGCTGCAGCTGCGCAGCGGGACGGCGAAGACCACCCCCGAGGTCGACGTCAAGGCCGGGAGTTCGACGACCGTGTTCGTCCTCGAGAACAACGGCGTGCTGAAGGCGAACCCGATCTCCGACGGCGCATCGCTGCCCGAGCCGCCGAAGCTGGGCGTCGAAACCGGCGGTGGTGGCACGGCTCCGCCGCCGGGGACGCCGCTGTGGCCGGCCTTCGCGGCGGTCGGGCTGCTGGCCGCGCTCGTCGTGGGACGCCGGGCGGCTCGTGCGCGGTGACGTCGGCGCGCTGCTCGTCGCCGTCCTGGTGGTGGCGGGCTGCGCCCCGGCTCCACCGCCCGCGGCGCCACCTTCGGCGGCGACCACCCCGGCGGAGACGGCCACCGGGCCGAAGCCGCTGCCCACCGCGGCCGAGGTCCGTCCGGTGCGGCTGCGGATCCCGGCGATCGGCGTCGACGCACCGGCGCTCGTGCCGCTCGGGCTGGGGGCGGACCACCAGCTCGAAGCACCGGCGCGCTTCGAAGACGTCGGCTGGTACGCCGCCGGTCCGGTGCCGGGCGACCCGGGGCCGGCGGTGATCGCCGCGCACGTCGACTCCCGGTCCGGCCCGGCGCCGTTCTTCCGGCTGCGCGACCTGCGCGACGGCGACGAAGTGTTCGTCGGGCGCTCGGACGGCCAGGAGACCCGGTTCGTCGTGGACGCCGTCCAGCGCTATCCGAAGAACGCGTTCCCGACCGACGCGGTGTACGGACCGGCGCCGGGCAGCGCCCTGCGGCTCATCACCTGCGGCGGCAGCTTCGACGCGGCGAAACGGTCCTATCGGGACAACATCGTCGTCTACGCCTCGACGCGCTGGGGCTAGTACGCCTTCGGCCCAGGGACTCCACTGTGGATGGACAGGCACCGTTCCGGGCCCGCGCCGCCGGGAGGGTCAGGACGTCACGGCCAGCCCCTCCGGTTCGCTGCCCACCGGGATGGTCGCCACCACCGTGTTCGTCGCGATGTCGATCACCGACATCGAGCCCGATGCCGAGTTCGTCACGAACACGTAGCTGGCGTCCGGGGCTGCCGCGACGCCTTCGGGCTCGTCCTGGACCGGGATCGATGTCGGCGGGTTGCGGCCCAGCAGCGACACCGTGTCGGATCCGGCGTTGGCGACGTACACCTGGCCTCGCGGGGTGACCGCCACCCCCATCGGGACCTCGCCGACCGGCTGGGTCGTCATCAGCGTCGGGCCGGTGGCGCTGATGGCGTTCACGCTGTTCGCGCCGGTCGCCGCCACGTAGAGGCGGTCGCCGGCCGGGCTGGTGGCGATGCCGGCCGGGAAGCGGCCGACCGGCAGCGTCGCCACGACCTGGTCCGTACCCGTGTCGATCACCGACACGGTGGCCGCGCCGTTGTTGGTCACGTACACCCGGCGCCCGTCGGGACTGGCGGCCGGGCTGTGCGGGAACCGGCCGACCGGGATCTGCCGCACGACGGTGTTCGTCCCGGTGTCGATCACCGAAACCGTGTCCGCCCCGAAGTTCGTCACGTACGCGCGCGAGCCGGCCACCGCGACGCCGAACGGGTGCAGGCCCACCGGAACCGTGGCCAGCGTGGAATACGTGCGGGCGTCGATCACCGACACGGTGTCGGAGAGCTCGTTGGTGACGTACACCCGGTCTCCGCCGGGCGCCGCGCCCACCCCGACCGGCGAGTGCCCGACCCGGACGGTGGCGACCACCTCCTGCATCCGGGTGTCGTAGACGGTGACGTTGTCGGAGCCGCTGTTGGCCACGAACACCTGCACCCGCGCCGGGTAGGCCTGCGCGACCGGGCACACCCAGGCGAGGGCCAGCAGCAGGGCCGCCAGCACCCCGGCAGCAGGCCGGGGCGAGCGCGAAACAGCGCCATTTCCGAATGACATGACCTTCTCCGGTTCAGCAGCCAACCTGACTGGTTCGAAAACGAAGGCTCTTCGGATTTCCTGATCGGACGCCTTCGGGGAAGCCGGTCGGCGAAGCGCTTGTGGCGCGCCGTTTCCCCGGCCGGGAGTCACGCTAACCGACGGTCCGGCGGACCTGCCACCGGAACAAGATCATGATCGCCTTGACGAGTGAACGCCGTGGTGGAACCCACTTTCTCGGCTCGTAAACCTTTTCAACCCGTCCGAGTGTCCCGCAATTATCTGGGAAATCCGTCCCGTAATACGGCGATCCGGATAGCTCACTATCCAGCGGAAGTGGGCTTCGTCGGCGGACGGCGGGCAGAGCGCCGTTGGCCCGCTTCGCGTGGATGCCGCCGAAACCGTGCTACCGCGCCGGCGCGAGAACGCGGCCTCAGGTCAGGTGGTGTTTTGGTGCTCGGAGCCGGTGTCGAAGTGGCGGTCCAGGTATTCCTCCGGCGGCAACGGGCTGTCACGGAGCAGCGAAAACACCTCACTCCCCGAGGCGAGCTCCACCAGCCCGGTCTCGTACCCCTGGGCCAGCCCGAGGTAGGTGGCCCCCATCGCCTCCGCGTACTCCCGGGCTTCCGCCTCGGCAGCGGCGAGCGCGCCCGCCATATCGGCCGCGCGCCACATCGTGAGCCGTTCCTCGTACGGACGGCGGCCAGCCTCGTTCCATTGGAAGACACACCGCACCGCGAACCATTCGTGCATCACGGCCCCGTCCTCACTCGCCCCGAGCCACCGCTCCGTGGGTCTGATGCTGCCGGACGGCCCGGATCCACCCGCCATTCCACTGTGGAGAGGCCCACCCGCCCCGGCGCAGCGGGTGGACGACCGTCCACTCTCGAGCGCCGGCGGACCGGCCATCCTGTCGCCGCGGTGTCGACGGATTGTCGACGCGCTCTGCGAGTGTGGCGTGTGCCGGGGCTTCCCGTCCGATGAAGACCGGCACGGAACTCCGGACGGAGGAAGCATGCGCACCATGTACGACGCCGTGACGGCGGCGCACATCCCCGCAACCGCGGCCATGGTCGCCGGCTACATCGACAGGATCAAGCTGGCACCCTGGACCGACGCCGACTGGGCGCGATTCCCGAACGCGGTGAAGGTCCAGATCGTCAAGAAAGCCACGACGAACGCCGGGCACGTACTCGACGTCGAACCCGGTGACGCCACGCCCGCGCAGGCCCCGGGCTGGGTGCGGATGCGCCGCGCCGCCGGAGCCGATCCGACGATCTACTGCAACACCGCCACCTGGCCGGCCGTCCGCAGCGCCTTCCGCTCGGCGGGGGTGGCCGAGCCCCACTACTGGATCGCCCGGTTCGACGGTGATCCGGCGATCCCCGCCGGCGCCGTCGCGAAGCAGTACCGCGCCAACGTCGCCCCCGGCTACGACATCTCCTCGGTCGCCGACCACTGGCCCGGCGTGGACACCGACCCCAAACCCAAGGCCTCGAAAGAAGGTTTCGACATGCTGGCTCCCGCCGCCGACGACGACTACATCTCGATCCCGTGCAACGGCATGGGCAGCCTGTTCGTCGCCTCCCATTTCGGCCGCAAGGTCACCGCGATCGAGGTCTGGGCCATCGGCGACACCCCCACCGACTCCGCCGGGTCACGCGTGACCTCCGTCGGCAGCGGCTTCGTGTTCGATCCCGACCGGCCCGGCCCGATCAGACTCCCGGCCAACACCCGCACCGTCAACCTCCGCTACCAGGCCGATCACCCGTTCACCGCCTGGTGCAGCTGACGACAGCCCGGGGCGGGCCCCGGGCTCAGCGGAGCGGGTAGTCGATGACCTCGGCTCCGCCGGTCGCGTAGTTCGGCACGTCCGCGGACACCGCCTTGCCCTCTTCGGACCCCAGCGCGGCGGCCATCGCCTCGGCCGACTCGAAGTCGGCGTGGAACACGGCGAAGTAGCGGGTCTCCCCGCCGCGGGCGGCTACGTCGAAGGAGTAGTTCGATCGCACGAGGCCGGGCAGCTTCGCCACCAGCGGCAGGTGGTTGCTGACGTAGTAGTCGCGGAAGTGGGCTTCGTCGGCGGGCGGCGGGTAGAGCACGGTGAGCCGGTGCATCGGGGTCCTTTCGCGGTGGTGATCGCTTCCAGCCTGGCACACCCCGGCCTCAGCGCAGGGACGGCAATCCGGCGGCCAGGGCGGCGAGCGCCCGCTTCAGCGTCGGGGCCAGTGGCACGCACGCCGCGGCGAGGTCCGGGTTCTGGGCGTAGACCTCGAGCAGCGTCGGTGGCGGGTTCGCGGCCGGGTACAGCATTCCGGCCAGGCCGGCGGCCGCCGCGACCAGCTCGAACGCTTCGCCCTCGGTCAGGGCCGGGTGCGCCTGGGCGACCACCCCGCCGAGGTCGGCGACGGCGCCCAGCACCACGCGCTTGAAGTCGCGCGCGGCGGCCACCGAGACGTTGTGCTCCAGCGACGTCGCGGTGTGGCCCATCAGGTCGCAGAACAGCGTGCGCTCGGCGAGCGTCTCGGCCAGTACGTCGACGACGTCTCCGCCGGCCGCGAGCCGGCGGGGGACCTCGGCCGCCCACTCGCGCCAGCACTCGGCGGCCAGCTCGAGGTAGATCTCCTCGCGGGTGCCGAAGTAGCGGGTGACGTTGGACTTGGCCAGCCCGACGGCCGTGGCCACGCCGCCCAGGGTCACGTTGCGCACGCCGGATTCGAGCGCGAGCTCACGGGCCGCCGCGAGGATGGCCGTGCGCCGCTGCTCCTTCTGCTCGGGCCGCCTGGCCCGCATGAACATCGACTGAGACATTTCTCAGCCATCATACGGTCCACTTAACAGAACATCGTTCTCTTGTTAAGAGGATGGCGTTCTGTTAACTTGGCGGGCACTCCCACGAGCGAAGGGGTCCATGTGGTCGAGGTGCGATTGCGGGTCAACGGGGTCGACGAGCTGCTCGACCTCCCACCACAGGTCAGCCTGCTGGACGCGCTGCGCGAGCGGCTCGGGCTGACCGGTACGAAGAAGGGCTGCGACCAGGGCGCCTGCGGGGCGTGCACGGTGCTCGCCGACGGCGAGCGGATCAACTCCTGCCTCGCGCTCGCCGTGCAGTACACCGGCCGCGAGATCACCACCATCGAAGGCGTCGACGACCCGCTGCAGCGGGCTTTCGTCCGCAACGACGGCTTCCAGTGCGGTTACTGCACCTCCGGCCAGATCTGCTCGGCCATCGGCATGCTGGCCGAACACAAGGAAGGCGCACCCAGCGCGGTCACCGAACACCTCGCCGCCCCCGCCGGCGAACTCACCGACACGGAGATCCGGGAGCGCATGAGCGGCAACCTGTGCCGCTGCGGCGCCTACAACGGCATCGTCCACGCCATCCAGGAGATCGCGAGATGAGGACGTTCACCTACCTCAGCGCCCCCGACGTCGAGACCGCCGTCCGGGCGATCGCCACCGAGCCGAACGCGAAGTTCCTCGGCGGCGGGACGAACCTCGTCGACCTGATGCGCGAGGGCATCGAGCAGCCCGACGTGGTCGTCGACATCACCCGGTTGCCGCTGACCGGGATCGACGAGCTGCCCGGCGGCGGCCTGCGGATCGGCGCGCTCGTCCGCAACAGCCGGCTGGCGGCCCACCCCCTCGTCCGGACTCGCTACCCGGTGCTCGCCCAGGCCGTCCTCAACGGCGCTTCGGCGCAGCTGCGCAACATGGCGACCGTCGGCGGCAACCTCCTGCAGCGGACCCGGTGCCTGTACTTCTACGACGAAGCGGCCGCGTGCAACAAGCGCACCCCGGGCAGCGGCTGCGCCGCGATCGGCGGGTTCGCCCGCAACGCCGGCGTCCTCGGGGTCAGCGACCACTGCATCGCCACCCACCCCTCCGACATGGCCGTCGCGCTGGCCGCGCTCGACGCGGAGGTCGAGGTCGAGAGCGCCCGCGGCGTCCGGCGCCTCCCGCTGGCCGAACTGCACCGCCTGCCCGGCACCACCCCGCAGGTCGAGACCGCGCTGGCCGCGGACGAGCTGATCACCGCGGTCGAGCTGCCCGCCCTGCCGGTGGCCGCGCACTCCCGCTACCGCAAGGTGCGCGACCGCGCGTCCTACGCCTTCGCCCTCGTCTCCGTCGCGGCGGCGATGGAGACCGAAGACGGCGTCGTGACCGACGTCCGGCTGGCACTGGGTGGCGTCGCCGCGAAACCGTGGCGCGCCCGCGAAGCCGAACGGATCCTGCTCGGCGCACCGGCGACCGAAGAGTCCTTCCGCCGGGCGGCCGCGGCCGAGCTCGCGCCCGCGGTGGGCCGTCCGGACAACACCTTCAAGATCGAGCTGGCCCAGCGCACGATCGTCGCGACGCTGCGCCGCCTGCTCACCGACGGGAGTGCGGCATGACCACGACCCTGCCCGCCACGGAGACCGGCACCGGCCCCGCCGTCGGCCGTCCGATCGACCGGGTCGACGGCACGGCCAAGACCACCGGCGCCGCCCGCTTCTCGGCCGAGTACGCCCTCCCCGACCTGGCGCACGCGGCACTGGTGCACTCGACGGTCAGCCGCGGCCGGATCACCGCGATCGGCACCGAGGCCGCGGCCGCCGTCCCCGGCGTCGTCGCGGTCCTCACCCACCTGAACGCTCCCCCGCTGAACCCGGCCCCGAAGGTGAGCCCGCTCAACCTCGCCACCCTGGTCTCCGGCACGTCGGTCGACTACCTCAACACCGACCAGGTGCACTGGGACGGCCAGCCGGTCGCGGTCGTCGTCGCCGACACCCTCGAGGCCGCGCGCGAAGCCGCCGGCCTGGTCACCGTCACCTACGGACCCTTGCCGTCCACTGTGGACTTCGCGGCCGAGGAGCAGAACGCCAAGCCGCAGAAGAGCAACCTGATCATGTCCGGCACGGCGAAGAAGGGGGACGCCGAAGCCGCACTCGCCGCGGCCCCGGTGGCACTCGACCTGCGGTTCACCACGCCGACGCACCACCACAACGCCATCGAGCCGCACGCGACCACCGCGGCCTGGGACGGCGACCGGCTGACCATCCACGACGGCACCCAGAACATCGACTGGCTCCGCACGCACCTCGCCATCCGCTTCGGCGTCCCGGCCGCGAACGTGCGGGTGATCGCCCCCTTCGTCGGCGGCGGCTTCGGCGGCAAGGGCATGGTCTGGCCCGGCACCATCCTCGCCGCGCTGGCGGCCCGCGCGACCGGACGGCCGGTCCGGCTGATGCTCACCCGCGAAGGCGTCTACCGCACGGTCGGCGGCCGCACGCCGTCCACCCAGCGCGTCGCCCTCGGCGCCGGCCCCGACGGCAGGCTGACCGCGCTCATCCACACCAGCGTGACGCGCACCGGCCGGGTCGGCGGCGGACCCGAACAGGTGACGTCGCAGTCGAAGCACCTCTACGCCGCCGAGAACATCCTCGTCCAGCAGAACCTCGTCGAGCTGGACCTGATCCCGAACACCTCGATGCGCGCGCCCGGTGAGTCGATCGGGACCTACGCGCTGGAAGCCTCGATCGACGAGCTCGCCTACCGGGTCGGCGTCGACCCGATCGAGCTGCGGATGCGGAACGAGCCGGCGGTCAACCCCATCGACGGCAAGAAGTTCGCCCACCGGATGCTGCGCGAGGCCTACGCACAGGGCGCCGAACGGTTCGGCTGGGCCGACCGGACACCGGAGCCGGGATCGATGCGCGACGGGCGGTGGCTGGTCGGGATGGGCGTCGCGTCGGCGTACCACCCGTCCTGGCAGTTCACGGCCAGCGTCACGGTCCGGCTTTCGGTCGACGGCACCGTCCTGGTGCGCTGCGGCTTCCAGGAGATGGGCATGGGCGGCGCGACGGCGCAGGCGCAGATCGCCGCCGACGCGCTCGGCGTGCCGTTCGACGCGGTCCGGGTCGAGTACGGCGACTCCACGCTGCCGGTGAGCCCCGGGGCGGGTGGATCCATGCAGACGGCGAGCATCGCCAACAGCCTGCTGGCCGCGTGCGCGAAGCTGAAGAAGGAACTGGACGCACTGGCGAAACGCTCGGACGCGGCCGGGATGAGCCCGGCGGCGATCCTGGCCAAGGCCGGCGTGCCGTCGGTCGAGGCCGCCGTCGGCTCCGACACCCGGTTCGGCCGGGTCGCCGGGCAGGTGAAGTTCATGGCGAAGTTCCTCCGCGACCAGCGACGCTGGATGAAGGCCGCATGCGGAGCCCAGTTCTGCGAGGTGCGCGTCGACCCGGACACCGGCGAGGTGCGCGTGTCGCGGTGGGTCGGGGTGTTCGACGTCGGCCGGGTGATCAACGCGAAGACCGCGGCCAGCCAGCTGCGCGGCGGGATCGTGATGGGCATCGGCATGGCACTGGCCGAGGAGACCCTGGTCGACCCGCGCACGGGCCGCATCATGAACCCGAGCCTCGCCGAGTACCACGTCCCGGTGCACGCCGACATCCCGCCGATCGACGTCAGCTACCTCGACGACCCGGACCCGACGATGCCGCTCGGGCTGATCGGCGTGGGCGAGGTGGGCATCACCGGCGTCGCGGGAGCGATCGCGAACGCGGTCCACCACGCGACCGGCAAGCGGGTCTACGACCTCCCCATCACCCTCGACAAGCTGCTGTGAAACCGGCCTTCTTCCCTGCCCCCCGTCGGCCGGGCCGCGATCACCGCGGTTTGGTCGGCGGGGTGGTGCCGGTCCGTTCGTCGCCGTAGCTCAGCCAGGTTCCGATCGGGGCCCGCTGGCCCACGCCCGGGCGGCTGTAGTCGCACACGCCGTCCGGGAACGCCGCCCGCAGCCGCTTGCGTTCCGCCGCGGTGAAGGTGACCGGGTAGTCGCGGAAGTCCAGCGGCTGCAGGCGGCACTTCAGCACGTCGAGCGCCAGGCTCTCCCCCGCGACCATCCGGGTGTCGGCCGCCACCGGGTACAGCGCGCCGCACCGGCCGGTCGCCGGGTACGTCAGCGGCTCGGTGATCCGCTCCGTCGGCGAGAGGTAGCAGCCGTCGGCGAGGTCGGCCGGGCGGTTCGCCAGGACTTTCTGCTGACGGCTCCGGTGCGAGCGGTCGGCGTCGATCGCGGTGAGCCAGCGGTCCATGGCGTCGAGCTCGTAGCCGCCGGCGGCCGCCGCTTCGGCCGCGGTGGCGTGGTTTTCGATGATGACCTGGTTGGCCGCGGTGCCGTTGGCCCGCAGCAGCCGCTGCCGCATCACGTAGGACCACTCGGTGGTGTGGATGTCGTTGCCGAACCCGGCGAAGTCGAGGTCGGTGCGCTGGTCGATGATCGGCGTCTCGCGCAGGCCCTGCGAGCCGGAGTTCACGATGTCCTCGGCGTACACCGTGGCCAGCGCCTTCGGGTCGGCGGCGATCCGCTGCGGCACGGGCGCTCCCGTGTGGTCGAGGCCGCCGATGCCGGCGTTGAGGTCGGCGAACTGCGCGGCGGTGATCGTCCCGGCCGTCAAAGCGGCCAGCCCGTACTGCACGCCGGTGGTGTCCAGGGGGCTGCGCACGAACCCGGTCCGCGGATCCCGGCCGAGCTGGTTGACCAGCTGCTCGTTCGAATTGCACTTCACCCCGCCCGGGTTGGTGACCGGATCCCACCGCGCCGGCACCGGGATGGCCGCGTTGCAGCTGCCGGTCGCCGTCGCGCGGCTGGCGAAGGTCTTGTCCCAGGAGACGCAGGTGTCGTAGCTGGCGAAGCCCGCGACGGCCTGCTTCTGCGCCGCGGTGAACGAGGCACCCGGTCCGGCGAAGTACCGCTCCAGCAGGCGGCAGTCCGACACCGGGCCGCCCGTGCTCAGCGGGTCCGGGAACGAGACGCCGGGGATGATCCCGTCGACGATGCCGGGGTAGTTCTCCGCGATGTCGTACTGCTGGATCGCCCCGCCCGAGCCACCCCAGCCGATGGTGTGCGCGATCGGGCCGTAGGTCTCGGCGAAGTGCTCCTTGACCATCATCGCCGCTTCGGCCGAGATGATCGGGCTGCAGTTGGTGTCCAGCACGTTCAGCGTCGAGGACGCGACCGCGTAGCCCCGGGCCAGGAACAGGTCGTTGACCACCCCGCCGGTCGAGGTGCCCTGGTGGTAGCCCGCGTTGCAGCCGCCGCCGAAGGTGTAGACCAGCTTCCCGTTCCAGCCGGCGTCCGGCGCGACGGGTGAGGGCGGGCCGTCGTAGAGCGCGGCGATCTCGTAGACGGCGCGGTCGATGGTGCCGCGCTCGAGGCGGACCACGTACGGCACCGCGTGTCCGCCGACGGTGGCCGTCGCGAGGTCCGCGGGCCGGGTCGCCGGGTCCGCCAGCGGCGCGAAGGTCCCCGCGGTGGTCCGGTACTGGTAGCTCACCTGGGTCGGCGCGCTGCACAGCGGCGGCGTCGCCGCGGGCAGGCCGAACTCCGTGGTCTCGCAGTAGAACGGGTGTTGCCGAGCGCCGGAGAAGACCGGCCCGGTGATCGGGTGGTTGGTGACGCGCAGGTCCGCCCGCCGGCCGGCGGCACCGGCCCTGAGCTCGTTGACGCCGTCGCGCAGGCCCGTCACCAGGCCCAGCAGGCTGCCGTCCGGCTGGGCGCGGAAGCTCGAGGTCACGTCGTGGCCGTTCGCGCTGACGGTGACCCGCCCGTCCGCCGGGGTGATCCTGACCAGGACCTGCCCGCCGCTGACGAGCGCGGGCCGCGGGTTGGAGACCGTCTCGATGGTCAGCGGCCGCCACGACGTCGCCGTCGCGGCCCCCGGCAGGAGCAGCGGCGCGGTGAGGGCGGCCACCAGGACGGCTGAGCGCAACGCACGGTTCGCCACCAGAGACTCCGCTCGCTAGTGGCACCGCACCGTCGCGACACCAGGCTGCAGCCGGTATAGCACCTGCGGCTCCGGCGGAACAACCACTGGTCCGAGAACGGTCGATTAATGTCCGCCCACCCCGATGTCCGGTGAATTCCGCCGTTTTCGGACCTCTTCGTCACGAATCGATGACTTTTGGCGTCTTCGGCCGCGTCCGATGTATTCCGCCGTCCGGTCCGGCGCACGGGAGGGCGTACCAGCGGTCACGAGGAGGGCCAAGTCATGGGAACACCGGAACACTGCTTCGTCGCGCCCCACCCCGATCTGGCGGATCGGCTCAAGGAAGACCTCGACCGCCTGCGGAGCGAGGCGCCGGAAACGCTCGCGGGCTACGTCGGCCCGGTCCGGAAACCGCGGGCGATCGGGCTGGACGACGGCACGATCATCCCGCCCGACGAATACCCGCTGGGCACGCCGGAGACGGTCATCCGCAACGCCGCCATGGAACGCGCGCCGCTGCGTGGCACCGTCCGGGTCATCGTCGTGCTGGTGGACTTCTCCGACAAGCAGCTGACCGCGACCGCCCAGCACTTCCACGACCTGTTCTTCTCCACCGGCGTCCTGCCGAACGGCAGCGTCAAGGAGTACTACCGCGAGGTCACCAACGGGCTGGTCGACATCGACGGCGACGTCGTCGGCACCTATCGGATGCCGCAGCCGCTCACCTGGTACGCCAACGGCAACTTCGGCATCGGCCGCCCCACCGGCACCACCCGCGCCCGCGACCTGGCGCGCGACGCCGCCGTCGCCGCCGACCCGGCGGTGGACTTCGGCCCCTACGACAACGACGGCAACGGTTTCGTCGACGCGTTCGTCATCGTCCACGCCGGCCGCGGTGGCGAAGAAACCGGCAGCCCCGGCGACATCTGGTCCCACAAGTGGGTCCTGCCCGCCGCCTACCAGGCCGACACGACGAAGATCTACGGCTACCTGACCATCCCCGAGGACGCGAAACTCGGCGTCTGCGCCCACGAGCTCGGGCACCTGCTGTTCGGGTTCCCCGACCTCTACGACGTCGACGACACCTCCGAGGGCATCGGCAACTGGTGCCTGATGGCGGGTGGGTCGTGGAACGGCGGCGGCGACGTCCCCGCGCACCCGTCGGCGTGGTGCAAGGCCAACCAGGGCTGGGTTTCGGTCACCGGCGTGACCACCAACCAAGCCGTCAGCATCCCGGACGTCAAGACGAGCCACAACGTCCTGCGGCTGTGGAAGGACGGCGCGGCCGGCTCGGAGTACTTCCTGGTCGAGAACCGGCAGAAGACCGGCTACGACGCCCGGCTGCCCGGCGAGGGCCTGCTGATCTGGCACATCGACGACGCCCAGCCGGGCAACACCGACGAAAACCACTACAAGGTCGGGCTGGTGCAGGCCGACGGCCGGCGCGACCTGGAGCTCAAGCACAACCGCGGCGACGCGGGCGACCCCTACCCGGGCAGCTCCGGCACCACCTCGTTCTCGCACACGACCACCCCGAACTCCGACTCCTACGCCGGCGTCGAGACCTGCGTGTCCGTCACCGGCATCTCGGCGTCCGCGGCGACGATGACCGCGTCGGTGACCGTCCGGTGCGGGAAGAGCCTGCTCAAGGACCTCAAGGACCGGCCAAAGGACCGCAAGGACCTCCCGAAGGACCTGAAGGAACCGTGGAAGGACCGCAAGGACGTCCGCAAGGAGTTCAAGGAGCCGATCAAGGACCGCAAGGACCACCTCAAGGAGCTCAAGGAACAGGAGTGGCCGCCGATCGGCCGCGCCCCCGGCGAGCAGGGTGACCTCGAGGCCGCCGTGGCCGACCTCGCCGCCCGCGTGGCGGCGCTGGAGGGCCAGGCCGCCGAGCCGTTCATCGGCGCGGAGCTGCGGCCGGACCTGATCGGCGGACCGGACTACGGCCGGGAGACCACGTCGGCGGCCGAGCGCATGGAAGCCGGGGACGCCGCGGCGAAGCGCGAATACGACTCGCCGCCGCGGTCATGACGGTCCTGATCCTGGCCGGCGGCGGGGATTCCGGCGCGGCGGCGGTGGCTTCGGCCGTCGCCGCCCGCCGGGGCGCCTGCGCGGTCACCGTCGTCTCGCCGCGGCGGCTGGCCGTGGCGAAACGCTGGGTGCACACCGTCGCCCCGGACGGCACCACCGCGACGGAGATCCGGCTGGCCGACGGCGGGTGCGTGCCGAGTTCGCCGTCCGCGGTGCTCACCCGGATCGACGGGGTCCCGCCGGTGCGGTTCGCGCGGGCCGGCGCCCGGGACCGCGACTACGCGGCGATGGAGCTGCACGCGCTGTTCGTCAGCTGGCTGGCCGGGCTGCCCTGCCCGGTGGTGAACCCGGTGAACGGCAACGGTTCCGCGGCTCCGGCGGCCCTGCCGTACTGGCTGCTCGCGGCGCGCCGGGCGGGCCTGCCGGTGGTCCACGCCGGACACACGGTCGGTACCCGCGCGGGCCGGTATTCGCCGCCGCCGGAGCGGGTTCCGGTGGGTTCGGTCCTGGTCGCCGGGCGGCACGTGGCCGGCGACCAGGCCGGGCGGTTCGGCGAAAGCTGTGCCGAGGTCGCCCGGGCCACCGGCTGCCCGCTGCTGGAGTTCCGGTTCGTCCGCGAGGCCGGCGCGGTGCGGTTGTCTATTGTGGACCCGCGGCCTGCCCTGCACGATCCCGCCGACGTGGCGGTGGTGGCGGGCTACCTGGTGGAGGTGGCGTCGTGATCCTCTTCTACGGCCGGGGCGAGGACACCCCGCTGACCCGCTGCGCCGAGACCACCGCCGAGCTCGGCGTGGACCACCGGTTCATCGACCAGACGGCGCTGCGCCACCACGACCTGTCCGTGCAGTACGGACCGGACGGCGCGGTCGGCACGGTCGTCCTCGGCGGCGAGCGCCTGGACCTCGGCGAGGTGACGGCGGTCTACGCGCGGCCGTTGGAGCTGCCGCCCGGCGGAAGCCACGAGGCCGCGTTCGACGAGGCGTTCGTCGAATGGCTCGACCTGACCGACGCGCTGGTGGTGAACCGGCCCTCGGCGATGCACTCGAACACGTCCAAGCCGTTCCAGGCGCGGCTGATCGCCGCGGCCGGGTTCGCCGTGCCGGACACCCTGGTCACCGACGACCCGGCCGAGGTCAGGGCGTTCCGCGAGCGGCACGGGCGGGTGGTGTTCAAGTCCGTGAGCGGGATCCGCTCGATCGTCACCGAGCTCGACGACCGCACCGCCGCGCGGCTCGAGCTGGTCCGGGCGCTGCCGACGCAGTTCCAGGAGTACGTGCCGGGGGTCGACGTCCGGGTGCACGTCGTGGGCGGGGCGGTGTTCCCGACCGAGATCGTCAGCCCGGCGCTGGACTACCGGTACGCGCGCCGGTCGGGGCAGAGCGCGGACCTCACGGCGGCCGAGTTGCCGGACCCGGTGGCCAAGGGCTGCGTGGAGCTGGCGGAGCTGCTGGACTTGGCCCTGTGCGGGATCGACCTGCGCCGCCGCCCGGACGGCGAGTACGTGTGTTTCGAGGTCAACCCGATGCCCGCGTACAGCTATTTCGAGGACGGCGGCGGCCAGCCGATCGCCCGCACGCTCGCCGAGCTGCTCACGGAGGCACGATGTCGCAGGTAAGGGACAACCTCACCGCGTTGACCGGCACGATCGAGGCCCGCCGCACCCACCCGGCGCTGCCCGGCCACGACGAGGTGCGGTTGCGGATCTCGGGTTCGGCGCCGGTGGAGGGCAAGGCCGACCTGCTGGCGGCCGCGGTCGGTGACGTGTTGGAGATCGCGGTGCCCCGGCGGTTGCTGGGTGATGCGGCGGTGGGGGCGCGGGTGAAGCTGCGGGCGGGGCGGGGGTCGTCGGGGTGGATCCTGGCGGAGCCGGATCCGGAGCCGGGGCAGTTCAGCGTCTCGTGACCGCCCCGGCCGCTTCACCGCACCGGGTGGGGCAGGCTGCGGATGAGCTCGCCCGCCGCGTGGCAGGCCTTGTCCGTCACGATGTGCTCTCCACCCGGCTCGATCTCCACGTCGGTCCGGGCGCCCGCCTCCTCGAACAGGTGGGCCGTCTCCAAGACCCGGCCGGCCGGGACCCACGGGTCCTCCGAAATGCTCCGCAGCAGCACCGGCACGCCGTCGAGCTCGTCTCCCGTCGGTGGCTCGATCGGGTCGGGGCCGATGAACCCGCCCGTCAGCAGCACCGCCGCACCGATCCGGCGGGGGCGGGTCAACAACAAGTGCGCCAGGAGGCACGCTCCCTGCGAGAACCCCAGCAGGACCACGTCTCCCAGCGCCGTTCCGGTGGCGAGGAGCGTGTCGATGCGAGCCTCCGTCGCCGCGAGAGCCTCGTCGAGGTGGGGTTGGTTGGCGGCCAGTGGCTGGAGGAACGGGAGGGGGTACCAGCTGCTCCCGGCCGCGGCCGGAGCGGTGAACCGGGCCGGCAGGGGGCCGAACCGGCCGGTCAGCTCGCGCATGGCCTCCGGCTGGTGCCCGCGGCCGTGCACCGCGAGCACCACCACCGGCGCCGAGGGCGGGCCCCAGGTCAGGACCCGCTGCTCGAGGTGGGCGTTCATCCGTCGATCGGCTCGAGGGCGGCGAGCAGTTCCTCGCGGCGGTCCTCGAACTGCTCCGGCAGCTGGAAGCGCCGGCCCAGCTCGTGCGGCGACTCGTCGCAGTCCCAGCCGCCGTCGGCGTGGGTGACCGCCAGCTCGAACAGCGCTCCGGCCGGCGAGCGGACGTAGACGCTCTTGAAGTACTTGCGGTCCTTCAGCTCCGAGATGTCGGTGTAGCCGCGGCCCTCGACCTCGAACTTCAGCTCGTCCTGGTTCTCCAGGGTGTCGGCGTTCCAGGCGAAGTGGTGGTGGGTCCCGGCGCCGTAGTGCCAGGTCCCCTGGTCGTCGGCGCGGTTGACGGTGATCTCCAGGTGGTTGCCGTGGGCCTGCTTGCCCAGCTGCACCGCGATCCGGTCGCCCTCCTCGGCCGGCTCGGACTGGGCGTAGAAGGTGTCGTTGGCGAACTCGACCGTCCGGTCCGGGGTCTGCACGTGGACACCGAGCCCGTGCAGCCCGTGGATCGCGTACTCCGGCGGGACACCGTGACCGGCGTGGCCGACCCGGTCGTCGCCTTCGTTGGCGACGAACACGTACTCGATGCCGCACGGGTGCTCGAACGCCAGCCGCCGCCGTCCGAAGACCTCCACGTTGCGGACCTCGACGTCGTGCTCGGTCAGCCGCCGGTGCCAGTGGTCGAGGCTGCCCTCGGGCACCGACAGCAGCACCTCGCGGCTCTGGTTGGTGCCGCGCTTGCCGTACAGCCCGGCCTGCGCCCACGGGAAGGTGGTGACCACGCTGGAGGGATCGCCGTTCGCGTTCGCGTAGTACAGGTGGTAGATCGGCAGCGAGCCGTCGAAGAGCACGGTCCGCTTGATGAACCGCATGCCCAGCACCTTGACGTGGAAGTCGACGTCCTCCTGCGCCCGGCCGACCGAGAGCGTGATGTGGTGGGAACCTTCGATGTAGGCCATGGCAGGCGTCTCCTCGTCGAGCTGCGAGCACTTCCGGCCCAACGCTAGGAGCCCGCCGCCGCCCCGGCATCGGGGAAACGTGCACGTCGATGTCGCCGATGCGCACGACCGCGGCGTACCCTGGCCGCGTTGCCCGAGCGTCCCAGGAGCGACCATGGCCGGTGCGTTGAGCCTGCTGCCCACCGGGCACGCCGTGCCCCGCACGGCGGCCAAAGTCGGTCCGGGTGTCTGGGAGCGGCAGGTCAACACCGGGGTCTCGCTACACTTCAGCTTCGAATTCGCCAACCCGAAGAGCTTCGCGGGCTCCATCACCCACCGGGCGGTGGGCGAACTCGGCCTGTTCGGCGTCGCCTGCCTGCGGCACACCGTCCACCGCCGTCCCGACGACCTCTCGCTCGCCGCCGACGCCTCCTTCCTGCTGACCCTGCAGCTGGCCGGGACCAAGCAGCTCACCCAGGACGGCCGCGCCACCACGCTGCGCGCCGGCGAGTTCGCGCTCTACGACTCCGAGCAGCCGCTGACCCTCGACGTCAGCGACGACTACCGGTCGGTGAACGTGCGCTTCCGCAAGGCGGCGGTCGGCGCGCACGACGCGGCGGCCTTCACCCACCTGGTGGCGCGGAAGTTCTCCGCCGAGCACGGCATCGCGCCCGTGGTCTGGTCGGCCGTCCTCGGCCTCGGCTCGCTGGCCCCGGCACACCAGCCCGCCGGGATCCTGCTGGCCGGCAACGTGCTCGACATGACGGCGACCATGCTGCGCGCCCACGCCGGGCTCACCGGCCCCGCCGAACCCGACGACCGCCTCCGGCGGCGGCACGCGGTGCTGGCCTGCATCGACCAGCGGCTGCCCGACCCGGAGCTGCGGGTGGAGACGATCGCGGCGGCCTGTTTCGTCTCGGTGCGCCACCTGCACGCGCTCTTCCGCGACAGCGGCCACACGGTGGCCGGCTGGATCCGGCACCGCCGGGTGGAGGCCTGCAAACGCGACCTCGCGGACCCGGCGGCCCGCGGGGTGCCGGTCGCGGCGATCGGCGCCCGCTGGGGCTTCGGCGACCCGTCCCACTTCGGGCAGGTGTTCAAGGCCGTCACGGGCCTCACCCCGGCGGAGTTCCGCCGCCGGGCGCTCGCCTGAGCCGCGCGCCAGGCGAGCCGGTCAGCCGGTGGTTCCGGGCGGGCGGGTGCACGCGGCCAGCACGGTGCCGCCCATCTTGATCCGCAGCTGGGTGGCCGTCGCCTCGCCGAACAGCTGTCCGGTCGGGGTCAGCGGCGGCGGCCCGGGGCACAGGATCGTGCCGTTGTCGCTGCGGTGGATGCCGAGCCCGGCGACCGAAGTGCCGGTGGGGGCGAAGACGAAGAACGCGTCCCCGGTCCCGACGCTGAACTGGACGGCCGGTGAGCCGACCGCGGCCGAGCCGACCCCCACCGTCAGGATCGGGCGCTCGACCGGCGGTGTCGTCGTGAAGTCCACAGAGGACACCGAGCGGTTTCCGGCGCCGGTGGGCGATTCGAGGATCAGGACGTGGTTGCGGGTCCCGATGAACATGTACCTCGACACGCCGAGGGTCTGGTGGAACACCGACCCGGTCGGGCCGCTCACCACCAGCCCTTGGACGCCGGCGGTGGTCCGGGTGACCGTCCGGTCACCCATCGTCGTGGCCGGCGCGGAGGACCAGGCGGTGGCGGCGCTGTTGTTGAACAGTCCGTTCGAAATGGTGATCGGGTCGGCCGCCACCGCCGGCGCCCCGGGCGTCACCACGGCGGCCAGGACCGCGCCCACCACGACGGCGGCGCGGCGCAGCGGGCTCATTGGTGCGCCCAGTTCACGGCGAAGTTCTGCCCGTTGCGGCTGGCTCCTTCGGTCGTGGCGTAGGTGATCGTCGCGTCCTGCTCCTGGATCCTGGTCCGCTGCCAGGTCGAGCTCGCGGTCATCGAGCCGCTGTGGCCGGCGTCGTCGGTGGCGACGCTGTTGCCCATCAGCGCCCGGCCGTAGTTCGCCAGCGGGAAGAAGTCGCCGGTCCCGAACCGGCCCACGTCCTCGGCGATCCACTCGGCGCTGGTGCGCGAGCAGGTGAGGCCGGCGGCGCAGGTCTGGGTGGTGGTGAAGCTCGTGTGCTGGGTGGCGTCGGCGACGGTGATCGTGAACCGGCCGGTGCCCGCGTCGTAGGTGACGTCCGCGCTCACCGAGTCGCCGGCGTTGATGGTCAGCACCGGCTGGATCGCGTTGGTCGGGAACATCTCCCACCACAGCTGGTAGACCGGCGTGCCGTTGACGCACCGGGCCGAGCTGCCGCCCTGCTCGACCGTGCCGTTGGTCCAGCCGTCGAAGCCGACCCAGAACACCGCCCAGGCGTCCGAGGCCGGGCAGGTGACCGGCCGCTGCGTCCACGACCCGTGCACGCGGGTGAAGGTGGCGGCGGGGGTGGCCAGTGACGTGATCGCGTAGCCGGCCCAGTTCCGCGAAGTCGCCTCGACCAGCGGGCCGGCGACCGCGGGCGCGAGCCCGCCGGTGTGCCGGGCCGTGCCGGCGACCGGGCTGCCGGCGTAGGCGAGAGCTGGTCCCGTGGCGTTCGCGGGCGCCGTGGCCCCGGCGCCGGACACGACCGCCACCGCCGCCAGGGCGGTGAGCGGCAAAAGCCGTCGAAGTCTCATGAAAATCCCCCTGGTTCTGCGAAAGCCGGTACCCCGGCCCGCGTCCACCCTGCCCAGCGGTGCTGAACGGGTCCTGATCGGGCGCTGAAAACCGGTGGTCAGCCGGCCAGCAGCCGGACGGCGAGTGCCGGCTGGTCCAGCGCCGGGTCCTGCCGCAGGATCGCGATTTCGAGCTCGCGCAGCCGCTGGTCCGGGTCGATGCCCAGGTGGTCGGCCAGTGCCGCGCGCAGCCTGCGGTACACGCCGAGCGCGTCGGCCTGCCTGCCGGTGCGGTACAGCGCGAACATCAGCTGCGCGTGCACCTGCTCGTCGAACGGGCGTGCCAGGGCCAGCCGCTGCAGGTCCGGTTCGAGCTGGGCGTGCTCGCCGAGGGCCAGCCTGGCCCGGACCAGGGCCAGCTGGGCTCGCGTGCGCAGTCCCTCCAGCGCTTCGGCCTGCTCGTCCAGCCACGGCACCCCGCCGACGTCGATCAGCGCACGGTCCCGCCACAGCGCCAGCGCGGCACGCAGGTCCGCGGCGTTCTCCGCCGGGTCGGCCCCGCGCTCGCCCCGCCCGACCAGGCGCCGGGCTTCGGCGACGTCCGTCGCGTCGGGACCGAGGTCGAGCAGGTACCCGGGCGGCCGGGCGATGATCGCGGTCCGGTCGCCGAGCACCCGCCGGAGCGCGGACACGTGGCTCTGCAGGGTGTTCGGCGACACCCCGGCGGCCCGGTCACCCCACGCGGCCCGGACGAGCCGTCCGGTGCCGGCGATCCCTTCGCCGTGCAGGGCGAGGACCGCGAGCACCGCCCGCCGCCGCAGTCCGGTGACCGGGATCGGCACCCCGCCGACGACGGCGTCGACCGGGCCGAGCAGTCTGACGCGCACGTGACCTCCCGTCCGTCGCGGGGACGAGCCGGTCCCCGCTACCGGACGGTCGCACGTGCCGTCGACAATCCGTCGACAGTCACGGCACGCGCGTCGGCGGGCTGAGGCTCATCGCCCCCGAGCCGGGCGGGCCGACCGTGACGCTCGCGCGGTAGGTCTGCCGCACGCCGCCGCGGGTGACGCGGATGTCGTACACCGCGGACTTGAGGAACTTCTCGATCAGGCCCTGGTCGAGGGCCAGCCGGGTGATGATCTTCTTGTCGCCGCTGGTGAGCATGCCGCGGATGAACGGCGAGAGCTCTTCGCCGTTGAAGGTCGTGTACGCGACCGAGAACTCGACCTCGGCACCCCCCTTGAACTCCCGGCGCATGAACCCTTCGATGTGGTTGTTGGCGAACTGGTTCGCCCGCTCCGGGGCCAGGAAGATCGGGTACGCCTCGCGCCCGAGCCCCGGACCGTGGATGTGGTAGCGGATGTAGTCGGTCAGGCCGTACTTGCTGCCCAGGTGCAGCAGCGACTCGTCGCCGCCGCGGGCGAGCGCGGCGGCGACCCGGCTCCAGTCCAGGGTGCGGCTGATCGTCTTGATCCGGGACACCATCTGCGAAAGCACCAGCATGCCCTGCACGCGGTTGCGGGCGATCGCCGGCAGGCCGAGGAAGGCCAGGTTCAGGAGGAGATCGACCTCGACGGCACCGCGCTGCCCGGCCCGCCCGGCCGCGCGCCCGGCGGGCAGCAGCGCCGTCCACTTCGTGCCCTGCAACGCCGAACCGGCCCGGCCCGCGGTCCGCGCGAGCCCGGACGCGGCGGCGGGCACGTAGGGCAGCGCGCTCGTGATGAGCGTGAACACCATCGCCGCGCGCTTGGCGTCCGCCTGCTCGCGGGCCGCCTGGGCGGCGTCCTTGCTCGCCATCCGGGCGGCGGCGGCCGCGCCCAGCACGTCCGCCTGACGGCTCGCCGCGACCGAGTCGGCCACCGCGCCGCCCGCGGCGGCCACGTCCATCACCGCGAGGAACGCACCGGCGGCGGGCGCGGCCGGGGTCAGCAGCGCCAGCATGGCGACCACGTTGGCCACCGCGAGCCCCAGTTCGGCCTGGGCCTTCGCCTTCTCGGCCTCGGTGATCTTCTTGTCGTAGAGGTCGACGAAGTACTTCACGCCGGCCGCCGACCAGTCCCGCCTGCCGGGCTCGCCGCCGAGCAGGCGGCTGATCGACGGGGCGAGGATCTTCCAGTCCACCTTGCCCGGGGTGCCGAGCATGGTGAGGAACGTCTTGGCGTCGGCGGCGTTCTGCTGCGCGGTCCGGATGATCGCGTCGGTCGCGACGGCCTCGGATTGCCCGGACAGCGCGCTGACCGACCGCAGTTCGTGCCGCTCGTGCAGCACGGCGAGGTTGGCGTCCTCGGCCAGCATCGCCGCCATCAGCTCCTTGAACGTCCCGGCGTTCTCGGTGCACTGGCGGTGGACGTCGCGCAGCACGCCGAGTGCGACGTCGTCGATGTCGCCACCCCGCTTGCGTTCGGCCGCCACGTCGAGGTTCGGGTCGAACAGCACCGGCGAGAGCTGCTCCCCTGGCGGTGCTCCCGCGTCCGTGCGGGCGGCGTCCCCGCCACCGGGTCCGGGCAGCAGGGTCGGCGCCGGTGCGGCCGGCGGTCCCGGCGGGGCGAGCAGGCTGATGTCGGTGCGGCGCACGCCCACCTGCGCGCCGCGCAGGATGTCGGGCCAGTTCTCCAGGAAGTCGACGACCGTCGCCGCGTCGACCAGGCTGCCGGCGTCGGCCAGCGGCTTGGGGACGGTGCCGCGGCTGACCAGCCGCTCCTTGTCCTCGATCCCCTCCGGGCCGCTGTGGTCGGCCGGCATCCTGGACTGGTTCTCCTTGGCCTTGTCCTCCTTGGCTTTCCGCAGCTCCTGGGCGAGGTTTTCGAGCCGGACGACCTGCGAGCCGAGCGTGGCCTGCGAGAGCGAAACGGTGTCGGCGGCGAGCGCGGACAGCAGCGGCCGGGCGGCCGCGACCGGGTCGATCTTCTCCTTGGTGACCGACCGGTCCCACAGCTCCTGGTACGCCGGGTCCGCGATGGCTTCGGGTAGTTGCAGGCCGAGCTTCGCCCAGAGGCCTTCGAGGGTGCTGTTGAACGGGATGAGGCTGTCGAGCTCTTTCCTGATCGGCGCGGCCTGGCTGGTGTCGACCTGCCGGGACACCGCCAGCGCGCCCGGGCGCCGCAGGAACCGGCCGACGGCCTGGTTGCCGGCCAGCCGCTGCAGCCGCAGGAGTCCCCCGTCGCCGGATCCGGCCGGGTCGCGGTGCGGGCCGGCCGGGTGCGCACGGGTGACCGGTGGGGAGGTGCCCTCCAGGTGCTCCGCCATGGGCCTCACGGTACGTCCGCGGTGTCCGGTTCCGCGCCGTCCGGCAGCCGCCTTTGCGGGCAGCGCGGGCTGCCCGCAAAGGCAGTCAGGCGTAGAGGGTGGTCCGGATGATGTCGGTCAGGGCCTCGACGACGGGCCCGTCCTGGGCCGGCTCGGCGGCGCGGACGAGCTGGTAACCCGCGCGTTCGACCATCCAGGTGAGGATGGCGGCGGTCTCGGCCGGGCGGACCGGGCGCATCACGCCGGCATCCTGGCCGCGCTCGATCGCCGCGCGGGTGGCGTCGATGATCGCCTGCATCAGCGTGCGCACCTCGGCCGCGACGGCCGGGTCGTAGGCCGCGGTCTCGGTGATGATGGTGAAGGCGGCGGCGCGCCGCCGGTAGACCGCGACGATCGCCGTGAGGGCCGCGGTGAGGCCGGCCGGGTCGGCTGTCTCCCACCAGGTGCTCGACACGTCCCGCAGCTCGGTCAGCACCGACCGGGCCAGGCGCCGGACGAGGTCGCCCTTGTCCTCGAAGTGGACGTAGAAGGTCGAACGGGAGATGCCGGCCGCCCCGGCCAGCCGCTCGACGCTGAGCTCGGTGAAGGCCTCGCCCGCCGCGACGAGGTCCTCGGTGGCGGCGAACAGGCGTCGCTCGAGCTCTTCCCGGCGGTCCTGGCGCTTGCGGCCGGTCGGGCGGGTCACTGAAGGCACGTCCGGATCATAACCGGACAGCAAATCCGGACACGGTGTCCGGACACCGTGTCTTGACGTCGTGTCCGAGTCCGGCGCATGCTGGGCCGAACGACCTGGGAGGCGGCATGGCGGTGTGGTGGGTCCTGTGGGGAATCGGCGTCCTGAACGTCGTGGCGCTGGCCGCGAGGATGGCGGTGCTCGCGATCCGGAAGCACTACGGCAGGAACGACATCGAACTGTTCACGCCCGTCCTGGGCGCCTCGGCCGTGGTGACCGGGACCGTGGGCGGCGCGAGCGGTGTCGTCCTGATCCTGGTCTCCGGCGCGAGCGCGATCCTCGTCGCCGGCACGGTCCTCCAGCTCGTCTTCCCGGCGATCATCGCCGCGCTGCTGCTCATCGGGTGGTGGTTCGCCCGCCGCGAGTCCCGTGTCGCGAACCGGCTTCTGCCCCGGGAGAAGGTGCTCGAGCTGATCGGGGCCGGCCTCGTGCACTCCTTCGTCCGGCGTGACGGCGTGCTCGAGGTGGCCCTCGACCCCCTCTCCGACGAGGGCCGCCGGCTGCGGCAACGCCGGGCCGCTCCGAAGGACTACCTCGTGTTCGTGGCCGCCGCGGACGAGCTGCTCGCCGACGGCCGGATGATCCACTACGACGACGAGACCGGGGACGGCCCCTCGTCGACGAACCACCGGTGGATCACCGTCGAGGAAGCCGCCGCGCTCCTGGGCACCGGCAAGGTCGCGACCTTCTCCTACGGCAGCGGCTCCGATCCCGGCGACGGCCGGACGGCGTTCCGCGGCACGCCCACCGGCATCGGCCTGTTCGACCACGGCTGGGTGCGCTTCATGGCGATCGCCCCGGAACGGGAAGCGGCTCTCGTCCCGCTCGCCCGCGCCGCCCACGCGAGCCACGGAAGCCCGCAGCTGCGCGTCGACGGCCGCTTCGAGCGGTAGCAGGGCCGGGGTGCCGGGCGCGGCACCCCGGCTCGCTCTCACGGACGGCCGTGGGTCACGGCCGACCAGGCGTCGACCGCGCCGTGGCCGTAGAAGCCGTTGAAGGAGGCGTCACCCGCGCACGTCGCCGTGTACGAAGCGTCCCGGCCTTCGTCGAGGTAATCGACCGTGCGCGGGACCGGGCAGGCGATCTTCGACGCGGTCTGCTCGAGGATCCGCTGCACCACGTCCGGGTCCAGGCCGAAGCCCCCGCCGGGGGTGGGGTGGCCGTACTGCGACACGATCAGCGCCGCGACCCCCGCCGCGTGCGGGGCCGCCATCGAGGTGCCCTGCAGCCAGCGGAAGTAGCCGGCGCGGCCGTCGGCGGTCGTCTCCTTCCCGATGCCGACCGCGGCCCCGGCCGGGGTGATCTCCCCGGCGGCGTCGATGTAGCCGGCGGCCACGCCGACGCTGCGGGCGTAGGTGGAGAGGATCTCGTTGTCGCGGCTGTCGTACCACGGGGTGCCGAAGTAGTCGCGTTTGTACCCG
Source organism: Amycolatopsis sp. NPDC004169 (assembly GCF_040610315.1). NCBI lineage: Bacteria > Bacillati > Actinomycetota > Actinomycetes > Pseudonocardiales > Pseudonocardiaceae > Amycolatopsis > Amycolatopsis sp. NPDC004169. The sequence continues at coordinate 67,921 of NZ_JBEXMD010000040.1, read as the reverse complement.
CCGGGCGCGGACACCGAGATCCGCTCGAGGCCGTAGTTCGAGTAGTCCGCCTTCGCCTGGGACGGGCCGAACCCGCCGACGCCGATCACGTGCGGGCCCTCGGCCGGCAGGGTCAGGCAGGTCGCGTTGTCCACCGTGCGCGGGCGCGTGCTGTCCGACGGGTAGTCGGGGCTGGTCGCGTCCGGCTGCGGCCGGCCGAGGTCGCTGTGCTGGTTGCCCAGCGCGGCCACGATCGTGACGCCCCTGCGGTGGGCGTAGTTCAGTGCGCGTTTCGTCGCTTCGACGACCGTCCGCTGCTGGGCCTGCTCGGCGGGCGAGTCCGCCGGGTTCGCCGTGCAGTTGTACAGCCACGGGTCGATGTAGAACGACATGTTCACCACGTCGATGCCCGCGTCGCCGGCGTAGGTCAGCGCGTCGACCGTCGGCTGCAGGAAGTAGAAGCCCGAGTCCTGGGCCGCGCGGAGGCTCACCAGTGTCACGTTCGGCGCGACCCCGGAGACCCCGAAGCCGTTGGCGGCCGCGGCGATCGTGCCGGCCAGGTGCGTGCCGTGCCCGGTGCCGTCGACGTCGACCGGGTCCACGCAGCCGCGGTACTCGCACGGCCCGTCGACCGGGACGCCGTTCTCGTCGGCGACGATGTCCTTGGTGAAGTTGCGCGAGTCGGCGAGGTCGTAGTTCGGCGCGATGTCCGGGTGGGTGGCGTCGATCCCGGAGTCGATGACGCCGACCTTGACCCGCTTGTCGCCGGGCTGGACCGTGCGCGCGAGGTCCGACCGCACCGCCTTGAGGCCCCAGAGCTTGTCGTCGAGCGGGTCGAGGCCGGCGGACGGGCTCTTCGGGCGGCCCGCGCCGCGGCGGCCGCCCTCGGTCTCGGCGGTGTCGGGTTTCGGCCGGGCCGGGCCGCTCTTCGGCACGCTGCCGATCGCCTTCGCCCGGCCGGCGCCGAACACCCCGCCGGCGCCGGAGACCCGTTCGAGGAACCCGCCGGCGGGTGCGGTCGCGGTGAGCAGGCCGGCCGCGGCGTTGGTCGCGACGACCGTGCCGCCGGCCGCGCGGACCGCCTTGCCTGCCGCCGCCACGTCGTACCCGCCGGCGACTTCGCGGGCCAGGACGGAGAATTCGACGGTGGGCCCGGACAGCCGCGGCTGGGCCGACGTGGCCGGCACGGCGAGCGCGCCGAACAGCGGGACCGCGAGGGCCAGTACGAGAGGTCTTTTCACTGCTGTTCTCCCCCATTGCGCAGTTCGAGCGTGCAGCACTTGACGCTGCCGCCGCCTTTGAGCAGCTCGGACAGGTCGACGCCGATCGGTTCGAAGCCCCGCTCGCGCAGCTGCGCCGCCAGCCGCGTGGCGGCCTGGGGCAGCACGACGTGCCGCCCGTCGCAGACGGCGTTCAGGCCGAACGCCGCGGCGTCGGCGGCGCCGGCGAGCACGGCGTCGGGGTACAGCTGCTCGAGCTGCCGCCTGCTGTCCTCGGTGAACGCCTCCGGCCAGTACACGACCAGGTCGTCGGCCAGCACGGCCAGCGCGGTGTCCAGGTGGTAGTGGCGCGGGTCGGTCAGCGTCAGCCCGACCACCGGCAGGCCGAAGAACTCCGCGGCCTCCCGGTGGGCCCGCGGGTCGGTGCGGAACCCCGAGCCGGCCAGGATCCGGGAGCCGGCCACCAGGAAGTCGCCCTCGCCTTCGTTGACCCACTGTGCCTGCCGGACGTCGCGGTAGCCGTGCCGGGCGAACCACTCCGCGTACGCGGCGGACTCCGGGCGGCGGAACCGGTGGCGGAAGCGCGCGACCAGGGCCCGGCCGCCGACCACGGTGGCACCGTTGGCCGCGTACACCATGTCCGGCAGGCCCGGTTCCGGGTCGAGCAGCTCGACACGGTGGCCCAGGTCGAGGTAGAGGTCGCGCAGCCATTCCCACTGCGCGATCGCCAGTCCGGTGTCGGTGGGCTTGGCGGGATCCATCCACGGGTTGATCGAGTACTCGACGTCGAAGTACGCCGGTCTGACCATGAGGTAGTGCCGCACGTGGTTTCTCCTGGGTGATCAGGCCGTCTGCAACGACTTCTCGGTGCCCACCAGCCGCTTGACCAGCTGGTCGCGGATGCGGGGCGGGATGTCCGGGGCGAAGCGCCGGAAGTAGCTCTCGGCGTGGGCCGTGCTGTCCATCAGGAACGGCAGGTCGAACACGACCAGCTTCCGCACGGCCAGCAGCGGGACCGGCGCGCGCAGCGCCTTGAACTCCTCGTTCCACAAGCCCGGCTGGTCGCAGACCGGGTGGAACTGCCCGATCATCAGCCCGTCGGCGACGAACCCGTCCTTGGCCTCGCGCTGCAGGTCGTCCAGCGGGGCCGCGTCGTGGTGGTCCAGCTGCGGCAGCACGAGCAGGATGGTCAGCAGTTCCCGGTTTTCCGGCGGGATGCCCGCGGAAAGCCGTTCGTACCACGAGCGCAGGCTCTCGATCGCGGCGTGCGCGTCGACGTCGCCGTCCGCGGCGGTCAGCGCGGCCAGGTGGAACAGTCCTTTGTGGAGTGAGGGCTGGGTGTAGGGGCAGACCGGGCCGTTGCGGCCGAGGTCGGGGTGCGCGGAAACCAGGTACCGCCACGCCCAGGCGAGGATTTCGCGCAGGTGCGGGAGGTGCTCGGGCGGCGCGGCGCCGGCCCCGACCTCGGCCGCGGTCCAGATGCGCACCTTGTCGTCGCCGATCATGAGGCGATGCTCTGCGCGAAGGTGAACAACCCGTCCGGATCGACCTGCCGCTTGATCCGCTGCAGGCGCGGGTAGTTGACGCCGTAGTAGGCGGTGCGCCAGTCCGCGAGGTCGGGGTCGGTGAAGTTCTGGAAGGCGTGGCCGGACACGTACGGCGCCATCGCCTCCGCCAGCTCGGTCAGCCAGCGGAGGTTGGCCTCGACCACGGCCGGTCCGTCGTCCGCGGCCCACGAGGTGTCCATGGCCAGCAGGAACATCGCGTCTCGGTGGACGAAGGCGGTGTCGGTCGCGCCCACCCGGTTGATCGCGCCGCCCCAGGAGAACAGGGCGGCGCCGCCGCCGTCGGGGTTGCCGCTCGCGGGACGGCGTTCGACGAACGAGAGCATGGTGGCGATCGCCTCGTCGGGCAGCGGCCCGGTGGCGATGTTGGTCCGCGACGCGAACGCGCCTTCGGCGGTCTCGTGCCGCAGGTCGTCCTTGGCCTGCCAGAAGGTCCGGTCCGCGATGACCGTGCGGACCGGCGGCGCGACCGACAGCACGGGGTCGAGGATGTCCCGCAGTTCCGCGGCGGACCCGAGGTGCTGCCCGACGGCCGACACGACGGTGTCCCCGCCGGCGTTGCTGACGCCGATCCGGGCCGCGAACTCGTCCGGGGCGAGCCGCACGGTGTCCTGGAGCACCGAGAACACCTTCGCCGCGTCCGCGCCGTCCCACAGCAGCACGTAGGTGGCGCAGTCGGCCACCGGCCGGGCCTGGAAGGTGAAGGAGACGTTGACGCCGAAGTTGCCGCCGCCCCCGCCGCGGCAGGCCCAGAACAGGTCGGGTTCGGTGCCGGCGTCGCAGTGCCGCAGCTGCCCGTCCGCGGTGACGATCGTGGTCGCGACGAGCGCGTCCGCGGTGAGCCCGAACACCCGGGAGGTGGCCCCGCAGCCGCCGCCGAGGGTCAGCCCGCCGATGCCGACGGTGTCGCTGTTGCCGAGCGCGAACGCCATCTCGTGCGGTTCGAGGGCCGCGTAGACGTCGGCCATCAGCGCACCGCCCCCGGCGGTCACGAGCCCGGTCGAGCCGTCGGCGGTCACCGTGTTCAGGGCGCGGAGGTCGAGGACCAGTCCGGTGCCCACCGAATGCCCGGCGAAGCTGTGCCCGCCGCCGCGGGGGACGACGTCGACGCCGGTCTCGCGCGCCCACTCGATCGCGCGCTGCACGTCGGCGGGGCCGGCGACGGAAACGACGCCGGCCGGGGTGATCCCGGCGAACCGCTTGTTGAACGGTGTGCTCGCGGCGCGGAACCCGGTCTCGCCGGGCCGGCGCACGCGGCCGGTCACCGCACGATCGAGGCGGCGCCAGTCCGCGTCGGTGGGGCGCCGGGACACTAGCTCACCTCGTCGAGGTAGGACACGCCGGTGGCGGCGTGCGGGCCGTAGCGTTCCCACACCTCGCGCAGCCGGAGGTGACCGTCCTCGGTCACCTCCGGCGTGTTCACCGTGTGCCCGCAGATCACTTCGCCGGTGGCGAGCACCACCGTGTAGCCGAGGTGGAGCACGCCGTTCTCCCGCTGGGTGCCGGCGAGCGTGCCGCGCCGCACCTCGCCCCCGGCGAACTCCGCCCAGACGACGTCGTCCTCCTGCCGGTAGACGGCCACGGCTTCGGCGCCTGCCTTGCGGAACTTGCGCCCGTCGTAGTCGATCACCGGGAACCCGCCTCGGCGGTGTCGTGCGCGACGAACTCGGCCGACATCTCCCGGTCCCACCAGATCGCGTAGTAGGAGAAGTCTTCGCCGTGCTCGGGGTCGTTGAACAGGTGGTGCTCGATGCCGGGCTTGAGGAACACGATGTCCCCGGCCGCGAACGCGTGCCGCCGGTCGCCGGTGACCACCTCGGCCCGCCCGGCCATGCCGATGAAGATCTCGTGCTCGTGGTGGGCGTGGGCCACCGAAGCGTCGCCCGGGCGCAGCACGCACCAGGCCCCGCGGAACGGCGCGGTCATCCCGTCCCACGGGTGGAGCAGCTTCATGTCGAGCCCGTAGGCCCGGGTCAGGTTCTCGGGCTCCAGCCGGCGGATGTCCACGAGGGCAAGGTCCTGGTCAGTCACGTCCCACTCCGATCAGCGTCGTCTCCGGTCGCCGCGTCCGACGCCGATCGACGCTAGGTGCGGCCGGTTTCCCCGCGATAGGGGAACTGTTCCCGATCGCCGGTGAATTCACCGCGGCCGAGGCCCGCGTCCCGCGCGAGCACTATCGCCTGTGCCCGATCGGCTACACCGAGTTTCGCGAAAACCGCGGACACGCGATTGCTGATGGTCTTGGACGCAAGCCCGAGATCGCGCGCGATCACCGCATTCGACCTTCCGGCGGCGATCCGATCGAGCACCTGCCGTTCCCGGGTGGTCAGTTGCGGAAAGGGATACGGTTCGGGCGCGGAAGTCCGCACCAAAGCGCTGAACCGGGCGGCGATCGCGCGGCCGACGATCGCCTCGCCCGCCGCCACGACCCGCACCCCGCGCACGATCTGCTCGGCGTCGGCGCCCTTGACCAGGTACCCGCGCGCCCCGGCGTGGATGGCCGACCGCACGGCGGTGTCGTCGTCGGCCGCGCTCAGCACGAGCACCTTCGTCTCCGGCGAAACCAGTGCCACCCGGCCGATCACGTCCGCCGGCCCGGCCCCGCCGAGCTGCGGATCGACGACCAGCACGTCCGGCCGGTGCCGGGCGGTCTCGGCGATCACCCCGTTCGCCGTGGCCGCCTCGCCGACGACGAACACCCCGCCGGCCTGTTCCAGGGCGGCCCGCACGCCGTGGCGGACCGACGGCTGGGTGTCGGCGAGCAGCACGGTCAGCGGAGCCGGGTCAAACTGTTCGACCGGCCACAGCCGGGTGGTGTATCCGAAACCGGTGGCGTGACTCATCGTTCCCCCAAAGTGAACTGCTGCCGATCCGCATACGATCGGCTCCTCCCAGTGAAAGCGCGCGTACGCCTTCCCTATCCGACAGGGAAGTCTCACTGTCGGGGGCTGTTGATCGCAATCAATCCGCTTGATCGCAATCAATTCGCCCGCACGACTCGCGGCCGCGGGGGCGACGGCGGCCGAACGGCTTCGGCAAGATTCCCCGCAGCCAGGGGAAAACGTCCCTACCACCCGGGAAACAGCGCTCCTTACGATCGCTGCGGCGGCACGCGGCACGCCGACCTATTCCCAGAAATCGGAGTGTATCTGTGACCGAAGTACAGGTGGGTTTGCTCGCGATCGGAGCCGGACCGGCGAACCTCGCGCTCGCGGTGGCCATCGAGGAGTCCGGACACCCGGAGCTGGCCCGGCAGACGTTGCTGCTGGAGCAGGGCCCGGACATCAAGTGGCAACGGGATCTGCTGATGCCGTGGGCGCGCAGCCAGGTCTCCTTCCTCAAGGACCTGGTGACCCTGCGCAACCCGCGCAGCAGGTTCTCGTTCCTCAGCTTCCTCCACGACCAGCAGCGGCTCGACGAGTTCGTCAACCTCGGGACGTTCCACCCCTTCCGCTGGGAGTTCTCGGACTACCTGCAGTGGGTGGCGAAGTCGCTGGAGCACGTCCGCATCCGCTACGACGCGAAGGTCCGCAGCGTCGAGCCCGCGCGCGACCGCGACGGGTCGATCGTCGGCTGGGTCGCCACCCTCGCCGACGGCGACACCATCCGCTGCCGCGACCTGGTGGTCGGCGGCGGCCGGGACACGCACGTGCCGGAGGTCTTCGCCGGCCTGCCCGCCGACCGGCTGATCCACAGCGCGCAGTACCGCCGCCGGATCGCGCAGCTGCCCGCGGACGCGCCCCTGCGCGCGGTCGTGGTGGGCGGGGCGCAGAGCGCGGCGGAGATGTTCATGGCGCTGCACGACAACCTGCCCAACAGCACCCGCACGATGATCGTGCGGTCGGTGGGCCCGCAGAACTACCAGACGAGCAAGTTCGTCAACGAGCTGTTCTTCCCGTCGTTCGTTGACCGCTTCTACGACAGCCCGCCGGAGGTCCGCCAGCAGGTGCTGGAGGAGATGAGGCTGACCAACTACGCCGGGGCGGCCCCGCCGTTCCTCGACCAGATGTACACCACGCTCTACCAGCAGCGCGGGATCGGGCAGCAGCGTTCGGAGGTGCGGACGCTGACCGAGGTGGTGGGGGCCAGGGTCGACGGCGACGAGGTCGTGCTCGACCTGCGCGACCGCACCAACGGCAAGGTCGAGCCGCTGCACTGCGACCTGGTGCTGCTCGGCACCGGGTTCGACACCCGGATGCCCGCGCTGGTCCGCGACCTGGCCGAGCACGTCGGCCTGGCGGAGATCTCGGTCAGCCGCTGCTACCGGGTCGAGCTCGGCGAGTCCGCGTGGGGCGCGGTGTACCTGCAGGGCGTCAACGAGGCCACGCACGGCATCGCCGACTCGCTGATCAGCGTGCTGGCCCACCGTTCCCGCGACATCCTCGACGACCTGCTCGCCCGCCGCGGCGCCGGCGAGCGCGAGGCACTCCGGTGAACCGGCTGGTGGTGATTTCGCCGGCCCCCACGGCGAACGGCGACCTGCACCTCGGCCACCTCGCGGGCCCGTTCCTGGCCGCGGACGTCTGCACCCGGTACGCCCGCGCGACCGGGCGGGAAGCCTTGTACGGCACCGGGATGCACTTCACGCAGAACTACGTCGTCGCGGCGGCCGAGCGGCTCGGCGTGGCCCCGGAGGAGCTGCGGGAGCGCTCGGCCGAGCAGGTCCGCCGGACGTTCTCCGCGATGGGGGTCGAGATCGACGGGTTCGGCTGCCTCGGTGACCGGTTCACCGGGATGGTCACCCGCTTCTACGAGCGCCTGCACGAGCGCGGGCTGCTGGAGCTGCGGTCGGTGACCTTCCCGTACCTGCCCAGCACGGGCGAGTACCTGATGGACGCCTACGTCACCGGCGGCTGCCCGTTCTGCCTCGCCCAGGGGTGCGCGGGGATCTGCGAGAGCTGCGGGCTGCCGATCGCGCCGGGCGAGCTGATCGACGCGCGGTCGGCCACCCGGCCGGACGAGCCGCTGGAGCGCCGGGACGTCGACATCCTCGTCTTCCCGGTGGAGCGGTACCGCGCGCAGCTGGAGGCGTACTTCGCCCGCACCCCGATGCGGCCCGGCATGGCGCGGCTGATCGAGTCCGCGCTGGCGCGGCCGCTGCCGGACTTCCCGATCACCCAGCCGGCGTCGTGGGGCATCCCGGCGCCGTTCCCGGAAGTGGCGGGCCAGGTCTTCTACGCGCACATGGAAGGCATGCCGTGGAGCATGTTCACCACCGCGCTGGGCGCCGAGCGCCGCGGTGCGGTGCTGGCCGCCGACGACGAGCTCTGGCGCGCCGGTTCCGGCACGACGGTGGTGTACTTCCTCGGCCTGGACGCGACCTACCCGTTCGCGATCGTGGGCACGGCGCTGCTCACCGCGCTCGGTGAGCACGTGCTGCCGTCGCAGTACTTCACCAACGAGTTCTACGAGCTGGCCAACGAGAAGTTCTCGACCAGCCGCGGGCACGTGGTGTCCGGGCGGGAACTGGCCGCCGAGGTCCCGCGCGACCTCATCCGCTTCCACCTCTGCGCCACCAGCCCCGAGTACCAGCGCACCGACTTCACCCGCGAAGCCCTGCTCCGGATCGGCGAAACCCGGCTGACCGGACCGTGGAACCGGGTGGCGGCGGCGGTCGACCGGTGGGTGGACCGCGGCCCGCTGCCGGTGTCGGCGGCCGCGCGGCGCACGGCCCGGCGGATGGCGGAGCGGTTCGCCGACTCCTACGACCTGCGGCGGTTCAGCCTGACGGCGGCGGCTTCGACCCTCGCGGAGCAGCTCGCCCGGCTGGACCGGCTGGCGGCGACGGTGACGTCGGGAACGGCGGGCGACCTGTGCCACCAGGTGGACGTGTTCCTGCGGTGTGCGGCACCGATCCTGATCGACCTCGCGGCGGCGGCACTGCCGGACACGATGCTGCCGGGGCATCCGGACGCCGACACCGTGACACCGAAACGCCTGCCGCGGCTGTCGGTGACGGTCCGTTCAGCCGAAGAAATCGATGAAGCCGACGCGCCGGTGGCCGGTGCGACCGGGCCCGCCGGAGTGGGCCGGGAGCGCACCGCGGCCGGGCTCGCCGGACCGGGTGGGCCGGCGCGCTGATGGCGACGGTCGCCGTCGTCGGGGGCGGGGTGACCGGCCTGGTCACCGCCATCGGGTGCGCCAGGGCCGGGCACCGCGTCCGCGTCCTGGACCGCGGTCCGCTCCCCAACCCCGCGTCGACGTCGTCCGACCAGCACCGCGCGCTGCGGGTGCTGCGGCCGGACGACGTCGAGGGCACCGCGCGGATGGCCGAGGCCCGCCGCCGGTGGTCGGAACTGGAATCACTGCTGCGGGCCCGCTTCGTCCGGCCCGTCGGCGTGGTCACCGCCGGCACCCCGCACGAGCTCGCGCAGGCCTTCGAGACCGCGAGCCGGGCCGGCGTGCCGGCGACGGCCGCGGCGCCGGAAACCCTGCCGCCCGTGCTGTTCCCGGCTGGCACCAGCGGCGTGCTCGATCCCGGCGGGGCCGTGCTGCTGGCCGACCGGTTCCTCCGCGCCGCCGTCGCCTGGCTCGCCGCGCACCCCGCGGTGACGCTGCAGCCGGGCTGCGCCGTCACCGGCGTCGAAGACCACCGGGTCCTCCTGGCCGGTGGTGCCGCGGTCGACGCGGACGTCGTGCTGGTCGCCGGCGGCCCGTGGACCGGGGAACTGGCCGGGCCGCCGGTCGTGCTGCACCGGCAGACCATGGTCTACCTGCGCCCGCCGCGGCGGCTGGCCGCCTGGTGGGCGGCGGCTCCCGGCGTCGGCCGGATCGGCGCCGACCGGCGGGCCTGGCTGCTGCCGCCCGGTGGCGGGGCGCTGCTCAAGATCAGCTCGGACGCGGTGTGCCGGGTGGTCGAGACCACCGCGGAGCCCGACGGCGAACCGTGGGCCGGCCGGCTGCTCGCCGAGCCGATCCTCGCCGGCACCGAGGACTACGCCGTGGTGGGGACGAAGGACTGCCACTACGCGGCCGACGCCGTCACCGGCGGTCCCGTCCTCGCCCGGGTGCACCCGTCGGTGTGGGTGCGGTCCGCCTGCGGTGGCTCCGGGTTCGGTGCCGCCCCGCTCGTCGCCCGGGAAATCCTCGGCCGTGTGACCGACAAGGAGTGTGTGTAGTGGATTTCACGATCGTGGGGGCCGGCATGGCCGGCGCGTTCCTCGCGCTCTCGCTGGGCAGGCAGGGGCACGTCGTGACGGTGTACGACCGCCGTCCGGACCCGCGGGGGACGTCGGTGGCGGTGACGTCGATGAACCTGGGGCTGTCCCGGCGGGGCCTGGCGGCGCTGGACCGGCTGGGCTTGGCGGGCGAGGTCAAGCGGTTCGTCGTGCCGATGCGCGGGCGGCTGCTGCACAACACCGACGCCGGCCTGCGCTTCTCGCCCTACGGCGACGGCGGCATCCTCGCCATCCAGCGCCAGGACCTCAGCGCGGTGTTGGTGGACGCGGCCCTGCGGGAGCCCGGGGTGCGGTTCGTGTTCGACACCCGGTGCACGGGCGTGGACCGGGACCTGCCGTCGGCGACCTTCGCGGGAGAAGACGGCGGGGAGTTCACGGTCCGGCCGGACGTCGTGGTGGGCGCGGACGGCGCGTTCTCCGCCGTCCGCCGGTTCATGCACCACGAGCTGCGCGCGGAGTTCTCGCAGAGCTACCTCGAGTGGGGGTGGCGCGAGCTGCACATCCCGGCCGCGGCCGACGGCTCCCACCGGATGGCCGACGACGTCTTCCACCTGTGGCCCCGCGGCGACACGATGATGTTCGCCCACCCCAACCGCGACGGTTCGTTCACCTGTTCCTGCGTGCTGCCCTTCCACGGTCCCGCCGGTTTCGACTCGCTGCGGACACCCGCGGACGTGGAGTCCTTGTTCCGCCGGGAGTTCCCCGACGTCCTCGCGCTGGTCCCCGGCCTCGGCGAAGCGTTCCTGAACCGGCCGACCTTCAACCTCGTCACCGTCAGCACCGCCCCGTGGACCCACGAAGGCAAGGTGGTGCTGATCGGGGACGCCTGCCACGCGGTCTACCCGTTCCTGGCCCAGGGCATGAACTCGGCCTTCGAGGACGCGCTCGAGCTGACCGACAGCCTGGCCGCCCACGCGGACGACCCGGCGGCGGCCCTGGCCCGGTACTACGCCCGCCGCAAGCCGAACACCGACGCCCTCGCCACCATGTCCCACCGCAACTTCGCCGAGCTGCGCGACACCGTGCGGTCCCCCGCCGTCCGGCTGGAACGGGCGTGCGACACGGTCCTGGAGAAGCTGCTGCGCCACCGGTGGATGCCGCTGCACGCGATGGTCACCAACACGACCATCCCGTACCTGCAGGCCCAGCACCGGGCCACGCGCCAGCACCGGCTGCTGAAGGCCTTCGGCGTCACCGCGCTTTCGGCGGCCGCGGTGGGGGTGGGCCGCCGGCTGCGCCGCTGACCCACCCGACGAGAAGAGGCCTTCGCCGATCCTCCGGCGAAGGCCTCTTCTCGTCGCGGGAACACTACTGCGGGCGCAGCTCGATCCGCACCAGGCCCGCGGCCTTCTCGGCGCGCTGCAGGGCTTCGGCGGGGTCGTCCGCCTCGGCCATCACCAGGCCCGCGCGGTCCCAGGAGCTGCGCAGGCCGTCGAACCGGTGCCCGGCACCGACCTGCAGGTCCACCAGGAACACGCCCTCCACGCCGCGGGCCTGCTCCAGGCCCACCACGGCGTCGACCACGCCGGGTTCCATGGTGACGAACCGGGCGGCCGCGCCGCCGGCCGCCCGCGACGGCAGCTCGGGCGGGGTTTCGCCGCGCATCACGGCGAAGTACGCGCGCAGCAGCTTGACCCCGTAGGCGCGGTCGATGAGTTCCATGATGCCGTCCCCGGCGATCCGGCCCGCGCACTCGACGAGGTACGGCACGCCGTCGTCGCCGACGATCCACTCGCAGTGCACGATCCCGTCGGCGAAGCCGGTGGCCGCCACGACCCGGCGGGTGACGTCCACCAGGGTCGCGGTGAGCTCGCCGGGGATGCCGGCCGGCACGATGTGGGCCAGCTCCACCGGCCGCGGTCCCGGGTAGAGCTGCTTGCCGGTGACGTTGGCGAACAGCGCCCGCCCGCCGCCGACGAGCATCTCGACGCTGTACTCGGCGCCGGGCACGTACCGCTCGGCCAGCATGCGCAGTTCCATCGGCCGGTCCGGGACGAAGATGCCTTCGTCCTGCTCGACGCAGTCCGCCCACGCCTGCTCGACCTCGGCCGGGTCGTGCACGATCCGGGTGCCGACGGCGGCCTGCCGGTTGGCGGGCTTGAGCACCACCGGGCCCGGGCAGGCGCGCAGGAACGCCCGCACGTCCGCCGGGCCGGTCACGGTGACGCTCTGCGGGTTGGCCAGCCCGGCGGCCGCGCTGACCCGGCGCAGCACGGCCTTGTCCCGCAGGATCTGCGCGGCGCCGAGGCTCGCGCCCGGCACGCCGTAGCGTTCGGCGAGCCGGGCGGCGAACGGGGTGGCGTACTCGATCAGCGGGACCACCGCCACCGGGTCCAGGTCCGGGTGGGCGGCGTGGAACTCGTCGGCCGAGCCGGGCCGGGTGTGCTCCCACTCGACCAGCTCGCGGACCAGGGCCGACCCGGCCAGTTTCGGGCGCAGGTCCCGCTTGCGGACCACGTCGGGCTCTTCGACGAGGACGACCGAGCCGTCGGGCTCGGCGCCGGTGAGGGCCAGCAGCACCGGCGTCACGAACCCGACGACCAGGACGGGCCGCTCAGGCATCGGCGTCGGACTCGGTCTTGGGCTTGTCGACGATGCCGAGCATGAACCGCATGGACGGCTTGGCACCGACCAGGTGCGCCCCGACGGTCTGGGTGACGCGGTCGCGGGCGGTCGGGTGCATGGCCATGGTCACCGCGTCCCGCAGCCACCGGTTCATCGGGTCGCCGGAGCGGATCGCGGCGGTGCCGAGCAGGTCGCACAGCCGCAGCACGACCCGCTTGGCCATCTGGAACGCCTGCCAGCCGGTCAGGGCCGGCGCGACCCGCTCGTCGGGGGTGAGGTCGTCGAGCGTGCCGATGCCGTCGGCGGTGACCTCCCACTGCCGCTCCAGGGCGCGGTAGACGCCGGCGCGGGTGGTGCTGTAGTCGGCTTCGCACTCGGCCAGGGTGATCTGGATGTGCTCGTTGTCCTTCCACGCGAGGCCGCTCATCCGCCACGGCGAGCCCTTGAGCATGTCGACCCGCTCGATGGTGAGGTCGCGGACGTAGTCCAGGGCGGCCCGCGCGACGCCGAGCGGGGCCCCGCACATGCTGCGCTGGATGACGTCCGGCTGGACGAGGGGCCCGTTGGGGACCTTCGGGTTGTCGAAGGTCAGGGTGTGGTTCTCCGGCACGAACACGTCGGTGATCGTGTAGTCGCTGCTGCCGGAGCCGCACAGGCCGAGGGTGTACCAGTTGTCCAGGGAGCGGATCTGCTCCTGCGGCACCATGAACAGCCGCGACTCGTGCGGGTTGCTGCCGTCCGGGCTGGCGTAGGGTTCGCCGTTCTCGAACACCATGGCGCCGGAGGCCACCCATTCGGCGTGGGTCGAGCCGCTGCCGAAGCCCCACCGGCCGGTGAGCCGGTAGCCGCCGGGCACCCGTTCGGCGTGGCCGGTCACCGGGAGCACGCCGGCGGAGTGCATGTCGATGCTGGTGAACATCCGGCGGGCTTCGTCCTGGTCGAGGAAGTTCGCGTGCAGGCCGATGTCGGAGCCGAGCTTGGCGCACCAGCCCACGGACGCGTCGCCGTAGGACAGCGCCTCGATCACCTCGGTCTGCTCCATCGACGTCATCTCGGGGCCGCCCCACTCCCGGCTGAACCCGATCCGGAAGACACCGGCGTCGCGCAGCAGCTGGACGACGTCGTCGGGCAGGCTCCGGTTGGCCTCGATCTCCGCGGCCCGTTCGCGCAGGACCGGCGCGAGCGCCTTCGCGTTCTCGAGGATCTGCGCGCCGGTCAGCGGCACATCGGTGCGGGCGGGCTCGGTCATGGTCATGCGGAAACTCCCTCGTGTTCGTCGACGTCGAGCAGCCCGGCGGGCATTTCGAACGCGGTACCGGGTTCGGGTGGGCCGACCGGGACGGCGTCGACCCGCACCGTGGCGGCGGCCGTGTCCAGCCGGCGGGCACAGGTTTCGGGGTCGTCGGCCTCGCACACCACGAACGAGTGGCGGGCGAGGTAGCCGCCGGGCGGCAGCCGCAGGGTGGTGCCGGGTGCGGTCATCGGCGAGGCGAGGACCAGCCCGGGCACCTGCGCGGGATCGGCAGGAACCGTGATTTCGCCGACCAGGCAATCGTGGTCCGGGTAGCCGAAGCGGATGCCGGCGACCGCGTTCCGGGTCGGGGTGATGACCGGCCGGTTGCCGGTGGCGACGGCGAAGAGGACCTCGCCGGGGTCGATGCCGGTGGCCGTCTTGCCGAGGAACGGGATCAGGTCGCCGCCGAGCCGTCCGTTGACCTCGATGATCAGCGGCCCGTGCTCGGTGAGCCGGACCTCGGTGTGGGTGATGCCGTCTTCGACGCCGAGCGCGCGGTGGGCCCGCACCAGCACATCCAGCAGTGCGGCGTCGTGCAGCAGCGGGTCGGCGGCGTCGACGACGTGGCCGACCTCTTCGAAGTAGGGTGGTTCGCCGGTCTGCTTGCGGGCGACGAACATCGGCAGGTACTCGCCCTTGTGCACGGCGCCGTCGATGCTGATCTCCGGCCCGCTCACGAAGCCCTCCACGATGGCGGCCCCGCCGTAGCGGCTCTGGTCGACCGTGGCCGCGCCCATCGCGACGCCGAACGCCGCGTCGAACTCGGACTCGTCGCCGGCGAACACCACGCCGATGCTCGCGCCCATGGCCCGCGGCTTGAGCACGACCGGGTAGCCGATCCGGGCGGCCGCGGCGCGGGCCTCGGCGAGCCCGGTGGTCAGGGCGTACCCCGGTTGCAGCAGCCCTTCGGCGGTCAGCACGGTCCGGGTGCGGTTCTTGTCGCGGCAGCCGCGGACCCCGGCCACGCCGAGGCCGGGCACCCCCAGCTCGGCGGCCAGCTCACCGGCGGCCAGCACGACGGGTTCGTCCCAGCACATCAGGCCGACGACCCGGTGCCGTTCGGCGACCTCCCGGGCGGCGGCGAGCATCTCGTCGGCGTCGAACACGTCGACGTGGACGATCTCGTCGAAGTAGCCGCGCTGCCAGGTGGGCTTGAGGTTGTTCAGCAGCACCAGGCCCAGTCCGGCCCGGCGGGCGCACCGGTGGATCGAGGCGACCAGGTATTCGCGGTAGGTCCGCAGCCCGCTGCCGATGACCAGCAGCACGCCCTGGGGTTCGGTCATGATCGCTCTCCCACGACTTCGGGTTCGGGGACGGGTTTCGGCGCGGGCGGCGTCCGGAGGCCGTAGATGTGCATCGAGCCGGCGAGGACCGACAGCAGCGCGCAGCAGCCCCAGAACACCGGGCCGCCGTACCGGCTCCAGACGAACAGCCCGAGCACCGGGCCGAGGGTGGCGGCCAGGCCGGAGAGGGTTTCCTTCGTCGCGATGTAGCGGCTGCGCACCTCGACCGGGAAGGTCGCCGGGTGCGCGGCGGTGCTGGGCCCGTGGATCATCAGCCCGGACACGGCGAAGAGCGCGCCGGCGAGGACGAAGAACGGGTGCTGGGCGATGAGCCCGTAGAGGGTGAACCCCAGGCCGCTGACCAGGTTGCCGGTCAGCCCGGCGACGTACTTGGGGATGCGGACGATGTAGGTGGTGATCTTGAGTTCGCAGGTGATCAGCACGACCGAGGAGATCACCAGCACCGTGCTGTAGAGCCCGACCGGGTAGCCGGCGGAGACGATGTTCAGCGGCAGGACCGCGACCGACCCGGCGTAGACCATCATGCCGAACACGCCGGCCACCAGGTAGCACAGGAACCGGGTGTCGCGGACCATCGTCCCGTACACCGCGCGGGCGCCGGCGGCCCTCGCGCGGGCGCCGCCGGGCTCGGCCGGCTGCGGTGTCTCGGTTCGCCTCGGGAGCAGGGCGAACGCCAGCAGCGCCCACAGCGCGGCGGTGGTGCCGTCCAGCCAGAACAGCAGGTCCCAGTCGATCTGGATGAGCACCGCCGCCAGCAGCGGCGCCACGGCGGCGCCGATGTTCAGCGCGATGCGCATCATCGAGAAGCCCATCACCTTGTGCTCTTCGGGCATGGACTCGGCGAGCAGCACCGCGGCCGCCGGCCGGTAGGCCTGGATGGCCAGCCCGGAGAGCGCGACCACCGCGAGCAGCGCCGCCGGGACGCCCCGGACCAGCGGGATCGACGCGACGAGCGGTGCCGCGCAGGTCATCACGGCCACGATCGTCGCCCGGCCGCCGAACCGGTGGGTCAGCTCGCCGCCGAGCATGGCGCCGAAGATCGCGCCCACGCTGAAGGCGGCGAGGCAGACCCCGGCGAAGCCGGGTGAGCTGCCGTGGAAGGTCAGGTAGAGCACGAGGAACGTCTGGACGAACGCGCCCAGCTGGTTGATGAGCATGCCGCTCAGCAGGTACCTGACCGGGGCGGGGGTCGCCCGCAGCACCGCGAACACGCCGGTTCGCGCAGCGCCGGTCACCCCGCCACCTCGTTGGTCGGTCGCACAGCCACCTCCGTGTCACGGATCCGCGACGGCCGGCGGCGCGCTGAAGTCCACAGTGGACGCTGAACGCCCGCCGGCCCGATGCGCAAAGGCTAATTTCGGCCGGTTCCCGGTGGGTAGGGGAACTGTTCCCGCCGAGCCGGGAATCTCGCCGACGTCACCGGCCGCCCGGCGGCGAACACCCTGACCAACCCGGGGATCGCGTAGCGGCCCGCCACGTCGGCACGGTACAGGAGCCCCGCGTCCACAATGGACTCCAGGAGCTCGTCGGCGGTCTCGAGGGCGGCACCCGTCGCCGCCGCGACGGCGGCCGGCGTCGTCCAGTCCGCGTCGAAGTGGCGGAACACCGCACGCCCGGCCGCGGAAAGGCCCTCGTAGGCCGCGGCGAACCGGTCGCGCAGGTCGACGTCCCCGACACTGAGGCTCGCCAGCAGCCGTTCGCCGCCGGACAGCCGGCCCGCCGTGGCGGCGAACGTCCGTTCCGGCCGCGCCGCCATCCTGCGCCCGATGATGCTCACGGCCAACGGCAGATCGCCGCACAGCGCGGCGATCGCGTCCGCGGCGGCCGGTTCGGCGCGCACCCGGTGTTCGCCCGCGATCTTCCCCAGCAGCGCCAGCGATTCCGCCCGGCTGAAGGCGGCGAGCTCGACCCGGTGCACGTCCTCCAGGGCCGGCAGCCGGGCCCGGCTGGTCACCACGACCTGGCTGCGCGCGCTCCGGCCGAGCAGCGGACGCACCTGGGCCTCGGTGCCGGCGCCGCTCAGCAGCACGAACAGCCGCTGTTCGGCCAGCAGCGACCGGTACAGGTCCACGCGGTGCGCCGGGTCGTCCGGAGCGAGACGAGCCGGCACACCCAGCGCCCGCAGGAAACCCCGCACGATGGCGTCGGCCGAGCGCGCACCGGCCCCGCGGGCACTCAGGTCGGCGTAGAGCTGCCCGTCCGGGAAGCCCGGCGCGACCTCCTCGGCCAGCCGCAACGCGAACGCGGTCTTCCCGGCCCCGATCGGCCCGGTGACGAGCACCGGCGCCTTCCCCGCCCCGCCGGCCCCGATCACCGCGGCGGCGGCCGCCAGCTCGGCTTCCCGCCCGACGAAGGTCCTCGACCCCGGCGGCAGCTGCGCCGGCCGCACGGGGTGCGTGCGCGTCTTCGGTGTCTCGTCACCGCTCTTCCCCGCGATGCTCCGCCAACGCCGCTCCCAGGCGTGGCGGTCACCGCCGCAGGCGGACACGAACGCCAGCGTCACGGCGAGTGTGGGCAACCGCCGCCCACTGGCGGCACTGGACAACACCGACGGCGCGAAGTGCGCGGCTCGCGCGAGCTCCCGGTAGCTGGCGTTCCCGGCCCGGCTCCGCAAGACCCGCAGCTCATGAGCGAACGCGGCGATCGGTCCGGCGGAGGGGTCCAGCGGGCGTTCTGGCCGACCCATGCCCTCTCCCTATGGCTGAGCTCACTGCTACAGGGGCAACGAGCTTTACCACAGATACAAAGGCAAGTTACGCCGCCGCGGATGGCCCGATCGGCGTAACCCCGATGGCAGGAAACGGCGTGTTTTTCCGGTCACCACAACGCCGTCCACCGGTTCTCGGCACACCGTGCAGCGCGCCACACGGACCGACCGGGCCGGAAACCACGCTGTATCACCGCACTCCCCCGGCGGCTCTGCACGCCGAGGAGGAAACCCATGAACCTGTCCCGTTCCCGCCGGGTGATCGCGGTGCTGGCCCTCGGCGTGGCCGGCTGCTCGGCCCCGGCCACCCCCGGCACCCCGGCCACCACCCACCCCGACGTCACCACCACCGAACCCGCACCGACGGCCCCCGGCACCGAACCGAGCGACCCGGAACAACCCCGGACCAGCGACCACGACATCGCCATCTCGATCCCCGAACTGCCGATCGGCGGGAACGCCGACCCCGCCGGGACCGGCACACTGTGCGCGATCGCCGGCTGGCTGCAACCGGACGCGCTACCGGACACGGGCGTGACGGTCACCCGGGTCTGGGCCGACCCCCCGAACGGCTTCCGCGTCGGCGGCGCCTGCGGTGGGAAGCCCCGGTGCGCCGGCTACACCTTCCGCCCCGGCGACGGCAAGTGCTCCGTCACGATCACCGGCCCCGGCACCGCCGAAGGCGCGCAACTGAAGTTCGCCGGCGGCTTCCCCTGCACTCCCGCACGGGAAAGCTCCTGCCGGGAGCTCGAAAACCGGATCAACCCCGGCTCGATCGGCCTGTCCCAGCCCGACCCACCCAGCCCGACCGGGTGACCCGGTGGAGGAGAACAGCCGGCTCGACCGCCTCGTCGAAGCCGGCAAGGCCGTCATCCCGCCGCTGACCCTGCTCAGCGCACTGCTGTTCTACTTCGGCTACGTCTCGGCCCGGTCGCAGTACGAGTACTTCGGCGTCGACGTCGACACGATCGGGCTCGGCACCCAGGACTACATCATGCGCAGCCCGCAGCCACTGCTGACCCCGTTGCTGCTGTTCGCCGCGGCCGGCGCCGGCGCGGTCGCGGCGCACGCGGCGATCCGGCGCCGGATCCACCCCGAGGCCTCCCCCCGGACGGTCCGCCGGATGCGCCGGCTGGCCCGAGCCGGGCAAGTGGCCGGGCTGACCGCCCTCGCCGCCGGCCTCCTGCTGCTCCTCGCCTACCCGTTCCTGCGCGACTGGCGGCTCTACGGACTCGTGACCCCGCTGCTGATCGCCACCGGCGGCACACTGCTCGGCGCCGGCTCGGCCCTCGGCCGCCTCCTGCGGCCACCCGCGCCCCCGGCACCGTTCCGCCGCACCTCGACGACGCTCGTGTACCTCGTCGTCGCCGTCAGCGCGTTCTGGACCACCGCCACCGTCGCGCAGTGGTCCGGCCGCGGCCTCGCGATGGACCAGGCCAACCGCCTCGGCCGACTGCCCAGCGTCATCCTCGACACGAAGGAAAGCCTCTTCCTGCGCAGCCCCGGCGTGCAGGAAACGAAACTGCCGCCCTCCGAAGGCCAGACGTTCCACTACCGGTACCGCAACCTCCGCCTGCTCATCCACGGCAAGGACCGCATGTTCCTCGTCGCCGACCACTGGTCGGCGAGCAACACCACGATCATCGTGCCCCTCGACGACTCGGTACGCGTCCAGTTCCAGTTCCAGAACCAGCCACCCTCCCCCTTCAGCCGCGCAACCCCACCCGGGACAGCTCGACCGGCGCCGACGTGACCGCCAAGGCGTGCACCGCCATCCCCGCGCCCGGCCGCACCGGAGCCGCCGGCAGCTCGTAAGCGTCCGCCGCGTCGACGTCGACCTGGTAGCCGAGATCCGCCAGGGAAGCCACCGTCAACCGGCTCAGCGGATTCGCGGCCCGACCGACGAAACCCGTCATCAGCTCGGTACCGAAAACCCGCTCCCGCCAGTGCACGTCCCGGGTACCCGGCCCGCCGGTGTCCTCCACCGGCACCCGCACCCCCTCGCCCGCCCCACGCAGCTTCTGGTACTCCGCCACCGCGGCCGGCCCGGCGAACGACGGATCACTGGTGCCCTTGCCGACCAGCAGCCCCTTCGCACCCCAGAGCGAACCGATCCCGAGGACGTGCCCCATCTCGTGGGTGATCACGTCCCCCAGGACACCGGTCTCCTCCATCCTGGCCAGGTCCGCCTTGTCGAACGTCATCTCACCGCGGACCGGCAGCAGCGCCCACGCCTCCGGACCGGCCGGCCGCACGTGGGTGATGTGCGCCTGACCGAGCACGTGGCCGACGCCGTCGATGTCCGCGCCCTGCGCCACGATCAGCACGTCGTCGATCGGCACGCCGTCGAGCACGACGTCCGGCAGGTCACCCACGATCACCGTCGCCCACCGATCGGCGGCCGCGGCGAACGCGTCCTCCTGCGCCTGACTCAGCCCACCGGCGAACTCGACGGCGATGGTGAACGGGGACGCGGTACCCGTCAGCAACCGCGCCCGCGAGGCGTCGGCACGGGCGTGGTAAATCCTCGGCTCCGGCATGGTCGTTCCTTCCGCTGCGACAACTGTCCCGGTCAGAGCCCGCGACCACCCGGACAGATACATCGGGCAACCAGCCGTATCTCCCGGACACTTCGCGACTCCGATTCGGAGAAGGAAGGGGAAAACCGTGAGCCTCGTGCTGCTCGTCCTCGCGTTGACACTCGTGGTCGTGCTCTGGCGCGTCCGCCGGCGCCGCCGCGCGCGCCACACCTCCGCGGTCCTGTCCGGACCGCCCGGCGGGGTGCCGACGTTCCGGATCGTCACCCTCGGGCTCCAGGGCTCCGGCAAAACCCTGCTGCTGACCGGCATCTACCGCCGGCTGCAGACCCCGGGCGACCGCGGCTTCTACCTGCGCGTACCCCACGAACAACTGATCGAACTGAACCGCTGGTACCGCAAAGCCGCCGACGTCGACGAAGAGTGGCCACGCGGCACGACCCGCGGCGAACTGCGCGAATTCGAATTCAGCGTCATGGCCGACGTCGGCGGCGCCACCGAACCGGTCGTCAAACTCGGCTACCTCGAATACCCCGGCGAACTGCTGACCGACCCCGACGCACCCGGCTCGACCGCACAAGCAACCCTGCTGCAGGCCATCGCCGGCGCCGACGCGCTCGTCGGCATCATCGACGGCTTCCGCCTCCTGCAAGCCGAACAAGGCGACCAACGCGGCACACTGATGCTCGAAGCCTCCCTCGACGCCATGATCAACGCCATGCTGCCGGTCCGCAGCCCGATCGTCTTCGTCATCACCAAGTGGGACCTGCTCGACCACCTGCACCCCGACGAAAACGAACGGCTCCGGATCGTCCGCGACCGCCTGCTGGCCACCCCCGGCTTCGCCGACCTCGTCCACGTGCACAGCACCCGGCGGATCGTGCGGCTGATCCCGGTGACCGCCGTCGGCCACGACTTCGCCGTCTACTCCGGCGGCACCGTCCGCAAGAAGCCCGGCGGCCGGTTCACCCCCGCCAACGTCGAAGCCCCCCTGTCCGTCGTGGTACCGGACATCCTCCGCCAGACCGAACTCGCCCTCGACCGCGCCACCCGCGCCGAACTGCTCGCCGCCGCGCAACGGCGCATGCGGATGGGCCCCGCCGAAGCACTCCGGACCCTCGGCAGCCACTTCACCGCCCACGCCGCCCGCGCCCTCGCCTCCGCCGTCGGCGCCGGCGTCATCGCCGAATCCGGCCTCATGCTCCTGCTCGACACCCTGCACCCGCACGACGACCCGGCCGAGCACGGCGCCCGGATGGCCCGCCTCGGCGAAGCCGACCGCCTGGCCGAGGACTACGTCCAAGCCCGGCGGCGCGTGGTCGGCGAACTGCAACGACAGGTCGCCGTCCTCGAAGCGAAACTGCCCGTCTCCCGCCTCGGCGGCGACCACCGGGGCACCTGGTGACCGGCCGCGCCTGGCCGTTCCTCATCGCCCGCGGACGGCGACGCGGCTACTCGGCCCTGCTCATCCCCGGCTTCCTCCGCGAACACGGCTTCCTCGAAGCCACCGCGACCCCGCTGGACGACCTGCCCACCCGGACCGCGGCCACCCCGTACGGCACACTCGTCTGGACCGAACACCCCCTCACCGAGGCGGAAGCCCACGGCGAACCACGCGACGAATACGGCCGCCCGCTGGTACTGCTGCACGGACTCCTCAGCCCCGACGGCGACCCCGTGACCACCGGCCCCGCCCTCGCCCGGACCGAAGCGACCGCGCTCACGGTGTACCAGCGGTTCCTCGCCGACGAAGAAAGCTTCCGCGCCGAACGTTCGGAACCGTTCCCGATCGACGTCGCCGAGGTCATCCGCCCACCGGTCACCCCACCACCACCACCGGCCCGGCACGGCCTGGCCTGGGCCACCGCCGGCGTGCTCGTCGCCGCGGGCGCGGTGGCGGCCGTGGCCTGGTTCACCTCGGGCAGCGACACCCCGCCCCCGCCGCCTAAGTGCGGCCCCGACGTCACCACCCCGACGACCGCCCCGCCGTCCCCGGCCGCGACCTGCCTGCGCGACGGCGCCACCGTGACGTACTCACCCCCGCCGTCCGGACGCCACTGAAAACGAGGGGCCCCGGCGTGACAGCCGGGGCCCCTCGTCTCACTGGCCGTGCTTCAGGCGGTCAACGCCGCAGCGTCAACAGGCCCGGCCGCCACGGCAGGCGGTTGTAGTCGCCACCCGCGCTCGGGTCCTTGCCCTGGTAGAGCAACTGCAGGTTGCACGGGTCGATCGTCTTCGTCTGGTCCGGGTTCGTCCGCACCAGGTCACCGTGACTGATGTCGTTCGTCCAGGTCGCCCCGCTGTTGGCCTTGCCGGCGAACGGGTTGCTCTCACTGGCCGCCTGCGGCGTCCACGAACCACTCAGGCTGCTGGCGGTGAACGACCGGAAGTACCGGCCACCCGACCCCATCGCCTCGACGATCATCAGGTACTGGTTCTGCCCCTGGACCTTGTACACCTCGACCGCTTCGAACAGGTTCGCCTGCGTGTCGCTCATGACCGTGGTGTAGTTCGAACCGAAGCTGCCCGGGAAGTTCCCGATCGGCATGCTCGCCCGGTAGATCTTGCCGTTGTCACCGGCGAAGAACAGGTACATGTTCGAGCCGTCGGCGATCAGCGTCTGGTCGATCGGACCGGTCCCCGAACCGGAGATGCTGCCGGTGAACAGCGGCTGCGGCGCGGACCAGCCGTTCGGGTTGGTCGGGTCGCTCGAGGTGCGGTAGATGAACGGCCACTGACCCCACTGGTAGGCCAGCACCCAGATGTTCTTCGGCGCGAAGTAGAACAGCGTCGGGGCGACCGTGCCGGAGTTCGCCCCGTTCTGACCCGCCGAAGCCATGTCCGACCAGTTGGTGAAGGGGCTGAACGCCATCGAGCCGTAGGAACCCGACGAGTTCACGGTGGACCCGTAGACCAGGTGCTGGCCGTTGTAGACCACGTTCGTGAAGTCCTTCAGCGAAAGCCACCCGTTCTTCGGCTGCGCCAGCGCACCCGAGGACGTCCACCGGTACGACGACGGCAGCGTGCAGCCGGTGCCGGTCGGCGTGGTGGTCGTCGTCGTGGTCGACGGCGAGCCGGACAGGCCCGTCCACTGCTGGTTGGTCCCGCCGTGGCAGGTCCACATCGCCACCGCGGTGCCGTTCGCCGTCGCGGCCCCGGTGACGTCCAGGCAGAGCCCGGACTGCACCCCGACCACCGAACCGTCGGCGTTCAGCCGCCACTGCTGGTTGGCACCGCCGTGACAGGTCCAGATCTGCACCCGCGTGCCGGCGGTCGTCCCCGAACCGGCCACGTCCAGGCACTTGGTGCCGAAGACGGTCAGCTGCCCGCTCGCGGTCGAGGTCCACTGCTGGCCCGCACCGCCCGAGCAGTCGTAGATCTGCACCGCGGCACCGTCGGTCTGGCTGGCGTTCTGGACGTCGAGGCACCGACCCGAACCGACACCGCGCAGGGCCCCGGTCGTGTCGGCCTGTGCGGCACCGGCCCCGTACAACGCGGTCACCGCCACCGTCGCCGCGGCGGCCAGCACGGCCATCAGGTGCCGGCTCCTGCGGCTGAGATTTCTTTTCTTCATGACGATCTTCTCCCGGTCAGCTACCCGCCGTTGGACGGCCAGATCGGTATGCGCACGAGCACGACTGTTATCGCTAACATTCGTCGCGCAAGCCTGGACTTCGAGCGGCGCCATTGTCAATCCGCGAACACCACCGCGCGCACGGCCGAAGCCGGACGAAGGCGCTTTGCCTCCTCAACGCGCTGCGGAGCGTCCACACAGGACGCGCGCGCCGTGAAAGTTACATGGTCACACGGCTTCGAAAGTTTCGTAATGCCTGCTCACACCCCCGGCGGGGCCGCTGCGGCAGCATCACCGGCCGACCCCCTCGTCCTGGCGGTTTTGATGCTCGTCGCGTCCCGATTTTTCAAGATCGTCGACCGCGGTATAGGACGTTATACACTTTGTGGGTATGACCGGAGGAATATCTCGGGAAAGCCGCGGGGCATGTTTTTCCCGGACGCCGCTTCCGCCCGAATTCACTGACAGGCAAGGATCTTCGGCCGGGACAGCCCGGTTGGCGGAATGCGCCTACCCTGTTGGCCGCGTCAGTTCCGGCCCCGTTTCGGGTACCGTCGACCGGTCGTTCGCCGCCTGTTGTCCGGTACCCGATCGAGCGGAGGCCCGTTGAAGATCCTGCTGTTGTGCTCGGCGTTCAACGGACTCAGCCAGCGGGCCTGGCTCGCCCTGCGCGATCGCGGTCACCGCGTGTCGGTCCGGATCGTGCGCGATTCCCGGGAGATCGCCGAGGCCGCGGCCGCCGCGGATCCGGAGCTGATCCTCTGCCCGTTCCTGCGGCAGCGGGTGCCCGACGAGGTCTGGCGGCGCCACCGCACGATCATCATCCACCCCGGCCCCGAAGGGGACCGTGGCCCGTCGGCGCTCGACTGGGCGATCATGGACGCCGAACCCACCTGGGGCGTCACCGCCCTGCAGGCGACCGGGGACCTCGACGGCGGCCCTGTCTGGGGCACGCGGGTGTTCCGGATGCCGTCCGATCCGCCGCGCAAGAGCACCCTCTACAACACCCAGGTGTCCGATGCGGCGATGAGCCTGATCGGCGAGGTCGTGACCAAGGCCGGAGACCCCGCCTTCGCGCCGCGGCGCCAGAGTGCCGGTGCGGGCGTCGAACGCCCGCTGGTCCGGCAGGCCGACCGGGCGTTCTCCTGGGATGAGCCGACCGCCCGGATCCTGCGTCGCATCCGGGCCGCGGACGGCCGTCCCGGCGTGCACACCGAGCTGGCCGGGGTCCCGGTGGCGGTGTTCGACGCCCATCCCGGGGAGGCCGGTCCCGGCGAGCCCGGCACCATCGCGGCCCGCGGCCAGGGTGCCGTGCTGGTCCGCACCGGCGACGGCGCGCTGTGGATCGGGCAGGCGCGGCGGCTGGCTCCCGAAGCGCCGGGCACGACGGTCAAGCTGCCTGCGGTGCTCGCTCTCGGCGAAAGCGTCCCCGAGGTGCCCGTGGCCGCCGTCCCGCCGAGCCTCCGCGAGATCCGCTACCGGCGGCTGGGCCGGGTGGGGTGGGTGCAGTTCGCGTTCCACAACGGCGCGATGTCCACCCGCCAGTGCCGTCGGCTGGCCGCGGCGGTGCGCCACGCCGCGGCGCAGGACACCAGCGTCCTGGTCCTGGCCGGCGGCGAGGTGTTCTCCAACGGGATCCACCTGGGTGTCATCGACGCCCACCCGAACCCCGCGGCGGAGGCCTGGCGGAACATCACCGCGATCGACGACCTGTGCCGGGAGATCATCGACTGCACCGGCCAGCTGGTGGTCTCCGCGCTCGCCGGGGACGCGGGCGCGGGTGGCGTCATGCCCGCCCTCGGCGCCGACGAGGTGATCGCCAGGGACGGTGTCCTGCTCAACCCGCACTACCGCAAGATGGGGCTGTACGGCTCGGAGTACTGGACCTACGTGCTGCCGCGCCGGGCCGGCCAGGAGCAGGCCCACCGGCTGACCACCGACTGCGAGCCGATCACCGCGGCCGGAGCGGCCGGGCTCGGGCTGGTCGACCACCTGGCAGGCGGCGACCGCGCGGAGTTCGCCGCGGCCGTGCTCGACCACGCCACCGAGCTGGCCGCCGGCGGGCGAGCGGACGCCCTGGTCCGCCGCAAACAGGCGGCGCGCGAGGCCGACGAGCAACGGCGGCCGCTGGAGACCTACCGGGTCCGGGAGCTCGCCGAGATGAGCCAGGACATCTTCGACGACCGGCACGGGTTCGCGGGCGCCAGGCGGGCCTTCCTCACCGGCCGGGCCGCCGGCCCGGCGCCGGAGCCGCCACTCCTGCCGTCGCCGCGGCTGCCGCGGATGACTTCGGTCGGCTGAGCAGGCGGCGACGGCACCGCGCCGGACGGCACCGAGTGCACTCCCCCGGTCCCAGCTCGAAACGCCCCGAGAGCCACACATTTCGATCGGAAGAACGAAACCAGAATCGGCGCAACCGTTGTTCGGCCGGTTGCCGCCGCCGTTCTGCTCCATCCGCCGTGCGACTTCCCGAAAGTGCAGCGTCTCGGGTTTGTCGAATTTCCACCGGGTCACCGGCCAGTTCATGAATCGTTTTTGACGGCCGGAACCCGCTGCGCCGAACGGATCATCACCTCGACCTGCGCCGTTACGAGCGTTTCCGCTTCGGGACCATACCGTGACCTTCCGGGGTCCTCCGGACTGAAACACGCGGGCGTTATGCGGCGATTAGTACAGCGGGTGACCATCTCGCTACGGGAAACGGAGCAGGGGGCTGGGCCACCCGCACGAGAGCTGGTTCCCCCGGTTCGCGAGGGGGCCGGACCATTTCTGGCGGACGGGGAGAAGATGCGCCGGACATTCGTCGTCGCCGACTTCGGTCGTCCCGCGGGCTACGAAGACCGGCTGAAACGGGTGCTCCACGATTTGCACGACGGGCTCGGGCCGACACTCACCGCCGCCGTTCTCGGGCTGCGTGCCGCCCGGGACCTGATCGCGCGGGACCGCGCGGGCACCGAGCACCTGCTGGCCCGGCTCGAAGAGGAGCTCTACGGCGCGATCACCGACCTGCGGCGGATCGTCGCCGACGCGCGGCCCCCCGCCCTCGACGAAGCCGGGCTGGTGGTGGCCGTGCGCCGGTACGCCGCGACGCTCACCGCGCGGGTGCCCGCCGAACACGGCCCGCTGAGCGTGGCCGTCGAGGTCCGCGGCGACCTGCCGCCGCTGTCGGCGGAGGTCGAGGTGACCGCCTACCGGATCATCCGCGAGGCGCTGGTGAACGTCGCCCGCCACTCCGGGGCCCGCGAGTGCACCGTGCACCTGTGGCCGCGGGACGGCGACCTGCACGTGGAGATCGTCGACGACGGCGTGGGCACCGACGGCGAGGCCCTGCCCGCGGTCGGCGGCACCGGGCTGCGATCGATGCGGGAACGCGCCGGCGACCTCGGCGGCGGCTGCCGGGTCGAGCCGGTCTCCTCCGGCGGCACGCGGATCGCCGCGTGGCTGCCGATCGCCGCGGGGAAGTGAAGCGTGTTCGGAGCCCTGCGCGTCCTCGTCGTCGACGACCACCCCGTCTTCCGCTCGGCGCTCTGCGCGATGCTCGACGCCACCGACGGGATGGAGGTCGCCGGCGAGGCGGCCGACGGCCTGACCGCGGTCGCCGACGCGGCCCGGCTGGAACCCGACGTCATCCTGATGGACCTGAACCTGCCGGACCTCGACGGGGTCGAAGCGACCCGGCGGATCGTGAGCGCCAGTCCGCACACCGGCGTGCTGATGCTGACCATGTTCGAGAACGAGGCCGCGGTGTTCGCCGCCATGCGCGCGGGCGCCCGCGGCTACCTGCTCAAGGGCGCGCGCAACGAGCAGATCATCCGCGCGGTCCGGGTCATCGGTGACGGCGAGGCCATCTTCAGCCCGGCCATCGCCACCCGGGTGCTGTCGCTGCTGGGGACGGCGACCCCGCGCGACGAGTCGTTCCCGCGGCTCACCCTGCGCGAAAAGGAGATCCTGCGGCTGGTGGCGCTGGGCATGGGCAACGCGTCGATCGCCGAGGAACTGGTGCTGAGCCAGAAGACCGTGCGCAACCACGTGTCCCACATCTTCCGCAAGCTCCGCGTCACCGACCGCTCCCAGGCCATCGCGAAGGCCCGGGAGGCCGGCATTGCCCGATCGGAGTAAGGAAAGCGGGACAGGTCGGGACTCCATGTCCCTGTTCGGCGAGCGCCCGCACCACGATCCTGGGGGTTGAGCGATCCGATGTCGTTCGAGGGAGGGCTTTCACGATGATCACCGACCAGGTTCCGGTGCTGCTGCACGCCACCGACACCATCACCCACGCGGGCGTCACGGCCGCGCTGCGGTCACGCCCCGAGATCCGCTTCGCCGACGAGGGCTCCGACGAGCCCGCCGTGGTGCTGGTCATCGTGGAGCGGCTGAACACCGAGGCCCGGCAGCTGCTGCGCAGCCTCCAGTGCGCCGGTCACGCCGGCGTCGTCCTGGTCGCCGGGGAGGTGGAGGATTCGGAGCTGCTCGACGTCGTCGGCAACGGGGTGTCGGCGATCATCCGCCGGGCCGACGCCACCCCGGACACCCTGGTGCGGCTGGTCAAGGCCGCGGCCGCCGGCGAAGGCGCGCTGCCGCCGGACCTGCTGGGCCGCCTGCTGTCGCGGGTGTCCCGGCTGCAGCGGGACGTGCTCCACCCGAACGGGTGGGACCTGGCCGGGATGTCCCAGCGGGAGACCCGGGTGCTGCGGCTGGTCGCCGACGGGTTCGAGACCAAGGAGATCGCCGACCAGCTGAGCTACTCGGAGCGGACGGTGAAGTCGATCCTGCACGACATCACCAACCGCTTCCAGCTCCGCAACCGCGCCCACGCGGTGGCGTTCGCCATGCGCGAAGGGCTGATCTAGCACGACCGCCTACTCGACCCGGCCGGAGAAGGACACCGACGGGGTGCAGTGGCCCCGGTCGGCCGGGTTCTGGCAGCTGACCGCGAGCACGATCTTCTCCCCCGGCTGGAACCGCCAGGCCTGCAGCCAGTGGTGGTCCAGGTCGCGGAAGTTCGACAGCCCGACCTCCAGCAGGACCGTCTTGGTGCCGCCGGAATCCCGCAGCAGCCGCAGGGTTCCGGTGTCACCACGCGGGTTCTGCAGGATCAGGTCGGTGATCACCAGCGTCTTGCCCGCGTCCGGCAGTGTGTAGGGGAACTCGGCGAACCGGTTGACGTTCGAGTCGATCTTCGCGTCCGCGGCCACCCGGAAGTCCGTCGGCGTCCCGTCGGCGGCAGCGTTCGAGACGCGGGTCGGGGGCGTGCCACCGGGACCGGTGCCCGGCGGTGCCGGGTTGTCGCCCGGCGGGGTCAGGCCGACGGCCTTCATCGCCTGCTCGGAGTTCTGCTTGGCCTGGTCGGCGTTCTTCTTCGCCTGGTCCGCGCCGGCCCCGGCGTCCTGCGCGGCCTTCACGATCTCCTGGTTCTGCTCCTGCGCGGCCTCGCGGGCGGCCGACTTCACCGCCGGCCGCAGCACGGTGAACCACAGGGTCAGCAGGGCGAGCAGGGCGACGAGCAGCGCGATGAGCGCCGGCAGCAGCCACTTCGGCAGCAGCTGCCGCTGCACCATGGTGCCTTCGGTCTTGAGCGGCTCGGCGCCGTCGGCGGTGACGAACACCTGGAAGCGGTGCCGGACGGACGGCCCGCGCAGGAAGCGCTTCCGCGGCTTGGCCCGCATCCGGACGAACGCGGCGGTGCCCGGCGCCAGGTCGGCGCGCTCGCGCTCGAGCCGGAAGTCCAGCTCGTCCTCGGGGTCCAGCGGGCTGAGCTCGACCGACACCGGCCGGTTGCCGCGGTTGTCCACGGCGACCTCGAAGTCGGCCTTGGAGCTGCCCTCGACCTTGGCCGGCACGATCTCGGCGGTCATCTCGGTGAAGGCGCCGAGCTGGACGGTGCCCTCCTCGACGACCGAGCCGGCCGGGTCCTCGCTGGAGAACACCCGGACGCCGAACGGGATCGTCCCGGCGGGAACGTCGGAGGACCGCGGCGGCGCGAACCGCACGGTGACCGTCCCGGTCTCCCCTGGCATGAGGTTGACCGTCGCCGGTTCCGCGGTGGCCCAGCCACTCGCGTCGCCGACGACGTCGATCGCGAACTGGTCGACGACCTGCCCGGCGTTCCGGACGGTCACCGTGCAGCTCGTCTCCTGGCCGGGTTCCGCGACCAGGCCGGCCTCGGACAGCGTCGCCGTTGCTCCCATGCGCGAAGTCTCCCTTTCGTGTCACCGGTCCGGCACCAGCGGACGGGTGTGCGGCCGTACGTCCCTGGTTGCCCGTACGGGCAACCGGCCCGGAGCCGATCAGCCGCGGGTGATGAACGGGGGTTGTTCGGTGCGCAGCACCACGAGGATCTGGTTCGACTGCACCGTCCCGAACCTCGGCCCGCTCACCGGCGTCACCGCCACCGTGCGCGGCCCGATCAGGTCGTGGTGGAAGAGCAGGAACTGCGCTTCGAACTTCCCGTCGACGCCCACGGTGGCCAGGCCCGGGTCCGGCGAGATGCCTGCCGACCAGGCCAGCCGGACGGTGGCGCCCGGCGGGAAGTCCGTCCCCGTCACCCGCGGGACGGATCCCAGCGGGCCGACGCCCGGGTCCACGGTGACCACCGGCCGGCGGATCACCACCCGCCCGCTCGCCGTGTTGTCGCGGGAATCGGTGTCCGGCCCGCTCGTGCTGACCGTGCCCGACACCGGTGCGTCGGCCGCGGCCCCGGCCGCCAGCGAGATCCGGACCTCGACGGTCTGGCCGGGCGCGAGCGTCCCGAGCGCGCAGCTGCCGCCGTCGGGCGTGCAGCCCGTGGCCACCGAGGTCGCGGGCAGCTGCGGCGGCAGCTGGGTGACCAGGCGGACGTTCGGCATCGGCGCCCCGGAACCGTTGTGCACCAGGAAGGTCAGCACGACGTCGTCGCCGCCGACGAACAGCGGGACGGCCGACACCGCCAGCCCCACCGACAGCGATCCCGGCGTGACCGGGGGCAGCGGCTTCTCGGCGACGGTGACCACCGCCGTGGCGGAGTTGTCCCGCGCGTCGGCGTCCGGGCCCGCGGTGGTCACGGTGCCGGTCGCGGCCTGCGGCCCGGACACCGCGCCGGTGGCGCTGAACCGCACCCGCGCGCTCGCACCCGGCGCGAGCGTGCCGAAGGCGCAGACGAGGTCCGGCGTGCAGGTGCCCGCGGTGGTGATCGGCGCCTGCGGGCGCAACCCGGGGGTCAGCCGGACGAACAGCCCGACGCCGGGCGACGCGGCGACGCCGTGGTTGGTGACCACGAATTCGAAGGTCGTCAGCCCGTCGAACGGGATGGCGGGCGGGACGGCGGTGGCGGTCACCCCGAGGTCGGCGACCCGCTGGAACGCCGGCTGCGAAGCACCGCCCGGCCCGGCGATCAGGACCGCCGTCGGGCCTCCGGCCGCCGGCACGGTCAGGATGCCCGGCCGGGACTCCGACGGCGTGCTGTCGAAGGCGACCAGCGTGCCGTCCGGCGACCAGGCCGGGTCGTCCACGGTTCCGGCGTCCGGCACCAGCACGCGCGCGGCTCCGCCGTCGGCGGGGGCGACGCAGAGCTGACGGCGGTCGTTGTGGAACACGAGCACGGTGCCGTCCGGCGAGACGTCCGCCGAGCCTTGGCGCCCGGTGCCGCACGGCGTCCCGAACGACGGCGAGAGGTTCCGCTGGGTCCCGGCGGTGACGCTGTCCGGTCCCGAGGTCAGGGCCACCTGCCAGAGCTCCTGCCGGAACCCCCCGCCCGGGTCGACGGAGATGACGGCGGTCTCGGTGGCGGTGCCGTTGCGCCCGGTCGCCGTGCACGTCACGGTGGTGGCGCCGACCGGGAAGAGGCTGCCGGACGAAGGGGTGCAGAACGGCGTGAGCACCGTTTCGCGGTCGGCGTCGATCGCGGTCGCCGGGTACTCGACGACCGTCGGCGCGGTGCCGGTGACGGTCTTGTCGTGCACGGTGATCAGCGGCAGCCGCGGATCCTTCACCCGGACGGTGACGTCCTCGGTGTAGCCGGGCCGGACGGTGTTCTCGCCGTCGATCCGGAACTCCACGCGGCAGTGCAGGACGGCGCCGAGGGGCGCGGTCGGCGCGACGGCGGCGATTTCGGTGAAGTTCGCGTTCGTGCCGCCCGGCACCTGCTGCGTCCCTTCGGGGTCGAAGGTCAGCGTCAGCCCCGGGTCGCAGAACGGCACCGGCAGCACCTTCACCTTCAGGTCACCGATCTTTTCGGCGATCACGGCGCTGATGTTTCCCGGGTCGGTGCTGGCGATGACCCCGTCGGTCCCGTCGACCACCTGGGTCGCCTGGTGCGCCGGGTCGCTGTCGAGGCCACCGCCACCGCCCGCGGCCGACACCGCGACCACCCGGATGCCTTGCGCCTTCAGGTGCGCGATCGCCTGGGCGAGCGTCACGCCCTGGTCGGGGTGCTGGGGAACGCCGCTGGGGTCGTGGCTCGGCGCGTCGCCGACCAGCACGACGATCTTGCTGCTGTCCGGCCGGAAGGTGACGGCGCCCGTGGCGACCCGGTCGAGGGCGTAGATCCAGTCCTCCGGGGTGTCCCCGCCACCGAACGGCGTGATCCTGGTGAAGGCGGCCTTGACGTCGTCCTGGTTCTTCGTGAGGTCCTGCTGCACCTGGAAGAGGCGGCCGTGCGGGTTGTTCGCGTCGACGACGTCGTCGCGGTCGCCGAACGCCACGGCGGCGTACTGGGCTTCCGGCTGCGCCGCGGTGATGGTGCCCATCACCTGGGTCAGGTTGGTCTGCATGTCCTTCAGGGCGGTCCCCATCGAGCTGGTCTGGTCCATCAGCAGCACGATGTCGGGCCGGGCGGGCACCTTGTCCGTCGGCACGGTCTTGCGGATCGACGCCGACGAGCCCTGCCCGACCGGGATGTCGACCACCCCGGGGTCCACTCTGGACGGAGGGGGCGGCGCGATCCGCGCGGCCGCGCGGGTCAGCGTGACCTTCGTGCCGTCGGCGGACCACACCGGCTGCGAGTCGCTGCCGGACAGGTACGGCGGCAGCGGGATCTCGCCGAGGACCTTCCCGTCCGCGACGCGGGCGATCCGCACGGTGTCGATCGGGGTTTCACTCCGGATTTCGGTGTTGGTGAAGGCGATCATCGTGCCGTCCGGGGACCAGGCCGGGTGCTGCTCGCGCTTGATCCGGTCGACCCGGCCGGTCAGCTCGCGGGGCGCGCTGCCGTCGGCGTTCGCCACGACGACCGCGGTCGCCACCGCATCGCCGGGGCCGGCCTGGGTGTAGGCCAGCTGCGTTCCGTCGGCGGAGAAGGCCGGGTCGAACTCGTCGGCGCCGGGGCGGTTGGTGAGGTCGCGGCGGTCGCCGCCGGTGGCGTCCGCGCTCCAGATGTCCGTGCTGCCGCCGGAGCGCAGTTCGGTGAACACCGGACGGCCGTCGGCGCGGAACGTCGGCTCGGTCTCGCCGGTGCCGGACAGCGCCGAGATGACCGAGACCTTGCCGCCCTGGACCTGCTTGACGTCGCCGAGCGGGTCCTGCGCGCGGGTCGTGAAGGCCAGCCGGGTGCCGTCGGGCGACCACGCCGGCTCCGCCGAATCACCGGGGTCGGGGACGGCGCGGGTGACCGCCCCGCCGGTTTCGGCCACCAGCGCCACGTCGCCCGCCGGGTGGAAGCGGGTGGTGGTGAACGCGATCCGCGCGGGTCCCCACGCGGGCTGGGTGTCGGCGGCCGGGTCGGCGGTCAGGCGGGTGGGCGTCCCGCCGGCGGCCGGCACGGTGTAGATGTCCCCGGCCGGGTCGTCGCGGGTGCTGCTGAACGCCAGCCGGGTGCCGTCGGGCGACCAGCTCGGCGAGTCGTCGCTCGCCGGGCCGGACGTCACCTGGCGCAGGCCGCGGCCGTCCACGCCGATCACGAAGAGCTTCCGGCTGCCGGTGCGTTCGGAGGCGAACGCGACC
Organism: Amycolatopsis sp. NPDC004169; assembly: GCF_040610315.1. Classification (NCBI taxonomy): domain Bacteria; kingdom Bacillati; phylum Actinomycetota; class Actinomycetes; order Pseudonocardiales; family Pseudonocardiaceae; genus Amycolatopsis; species Amycolatopsis sp. NPDC004169. The sequence continues at coordinate 34,083 of NZ_JBEXMD010000040.1, read as the reverse complement.
GTGCGGCCGTCCGGCGACAGCGCCGGGTGGAGGTCGGCGGCGTCGTCGTCGGTCAGCCGCACGGCCGCCGAGGTCCCGTCGCGGAGGTAGAACAGCTCGCCGTCGCGTTCGGCGCTGCCGGCGGCGGCGCGGTGGCTCACCCACACGATCCCGCCGGTTCCCGCCGACGCGTCGGAGTCGACGCCGCCGGCCCCGCCGGGGAGCGCGGGTTCGGCGCCTTCGCCGGTCGCCTGGTAGAGGCCGGTGGTGGCCGCGCTGACGTACCCGACGCGGTACGGCGCGGCCGCCGGGGCCGGCGCCTGGGCCTCGGTCGGCGCGAGCGCGCCGCTGATCGCCCAGCCGGCGAGCACCGCGACGACCGCGGTCCCCGCCACCGCTCGGTTCGCGCGCATGGTCGGTCCTCCCCAAGGTGACTTCGGTGGCTCGGCTTTCCGGCGGCTCAGCCGGCCTCGAACAGCTCGATCTCGGAGATCGCGACGTCCGTGCCGTCGAGCGAGCGGTACAGCCCGGTGACGTGCAGCTCGACGCTCGTGGCGCCTTCGCTGTGCTCGATCGGGACTTCCTGGGGGTCCGGCGTGTCGGCCAGCGCCATGTCGTAGGTCTTGCCGGTGGAGAAGACCAGGTGCAGCTTCTGCGGCCGGTGCGCGGCCGGGAAGTTCGCCGCGTCGCCGGAGTACACGATCGCCTTCCGCAGGTCCGCCGGGTGGTCGAAGGTGAACACCAGCACCTGTTCCCGGTCGCCGGGCGCGGCCCAGAACGTGTTCTTGGCGTTGTCGGTGACCAGCGGGGCCGAGTGCCCGTTCGTCTGCGCGGTCGCGGTCACCTTGATCGGGTGGACCGGGTTGAGCTTGGCCTCGAAGATGCCGGTCACCTGGCTCCACAACCCGACCGCGGCGGTGTTGATGGCGCTGCGGAACGGCTGGTAGAGCGCGTAGATCAGGGCCGAGAAGATGAGCGCGACGGCGACGGCCCGGCGGATCACCTTGCCGACGGTCCGGCGCGCGGCCCCGGCCCGGCCGGTCCGGCGCCGGACGCCGTCCTTGCCCGGCCGCGCCCCGGCCTTGTGTTCCTTCGGCTTGCGGCCGAACAGCCGCCGCCACCACGACGTCTTGACGACCTGGGACTCGGCCAGCGACGCCCCGCAGCGGCTGCAGAAGTTGCGGGTCGGGGCGTTGCCCTTGCCGCACCGGCCGCAGATCAGGTCGCCCGGGTTGAGGACCTGCTCCTCGACGGTCTGCTGCACCGGCTGCCGGACCGGGGCGATCGGCTCGGCGGGCTGCACGACCTGCTGCTGGACCACCGGTGGCGACTTCACGGCCACCGGGCCGTCGTCGTCCCACTTCAGGTAGCGGCCGCACTCGCCGCAGAACTCGACGTCGGCGGGCCCCTGGTGCCCGCACTCCGCGTAGATGACCATCCGCTAGCCCTCCAGCACTTCCACCGTGACCCGCACGTGGGCGGGCACCGCATCCACGACCGTCGCGGTCAGCCGCCGCACGTCGACCCGCGCCGGGTCGGGCACCCGCACCCGCACCTGCACCCACGCCGGCCCGGGATCGGGCAGCGGCGCACCGGGCTGCGGGTCGGCGACGACCCCGCCGCTGTCGGTCACCTCGACCGCGCCGCCGGTCAGCAGCCGCACGTGGTCGGTGAGGCCGCGCCGGGTGCCGCGCCACCGGTGCAGCTCGACCGAGCGCGTCACCAGCTGCCGCAGCTGCTCCGGGCTCCAGCTCTCGTCCACCCGCAGCGCGACCCAGTGGGCGAGCCAGCCGAGGAAGTCGGCCGGGGCCACGCCGGGGTCGAGGTAGCCCGCGAAGTTGTCCAAAGTGGAGATGACCGGCGCGAGGACCTCGTCGAGCGCACCGGTGAAGCCCTGCACGAACCGGTCCTCGGCGTACACCGCGGGCAGCTGCTCGCCGATCGGGTGCGGGCTGGTCAGCCCCGGGATGCCGGTCCTCATGCGCCCGCCCCCGGCCATCCGGCCGCCGCGACCGGCCCACCGGCCCCGCGAGCGCCGCGGAGACCGGAACCGCCCTCCTCGACCCGGCACCGGAGAGAACCGCTCGGCCGCCCACCGAACCCGTGCCGCCGCGATCCGCCTGTCCCCGTGCTCATGCGCCCGCCTCCCGGACCCGGACCTGGTGCCCGAACGAGAACGCCAGCGCGTTCGGCGGCAGGTCCAGCCGGTCGACCTGCTCGCCGCGTTCGCGCGTGATCGGGTTCGCCGCGAACAGGCGCACGTCCTCGACCAGCTCGACGCCCGGAAGCCGCTGCAGCACCGCGAACACCTCGCCCGACTGCACCGGGCGGCCGAAGGGCCAGCCGTCGCCGTCCGGGCCGCCGCTGATCGGGTTGAAGTAGTCGTACAGGGCCTGGGTGGCCCGCGCGCCCAGCGTGCCCGCCGTCGTCCGGCGGCGGGCACGCAGCCGCGCGACCACCGTGACCCCCTGGTAGAACGGCGGTTCCACCGACACGAGCGCGCCCACGCACCGCCGTTCGCCGAGGTGGCGCTCGATCCGGCCGCGCATGCCCGGCTCGAGCATCAGGGTCGCGAAGGCCAGCTCGCCGGTGTCGGGGACGGCCGGCACGACGAGGACCCGGATCGCGCCGGTCTCGCGGCCGTCGGCGCCGTGCGCCGGGATGCACCGCACCCGGGCCGCTTCCGGTGCCGCTTCGCGGGCGAGCTGCTCGTAGTCCTCGGCGGTGACCGCGCGGTCGCGGGTGCGCAGCAGCAGCGGGCCGCGGACCGCCGCGTCCCGGACCGACTCGCCGTCCACCCCGCCGATCGCCGGGCGCCGGTTCACCACGCTGCTGACGAACGGGACCGGGTCCCGCTGCACCTCGAGGATCTCGCGGGCGACGTTGCCGCGCCGCCCGCCGCCCGAGCGGTACTCCGGCACCCGGATCGCCGCGGACTTCGCCGGGACCGCCCCGTAGTGGCGCAGGCCGCCTTCGGGCTGGCGGACCGCGGGCCCGAATTCGACCTGCCCGCCGACCCGGTCGAGCACGACGTGCCGGTCGTCCGGGCCGGAGTCGGCGAAGGAACGGACCTCGGTCCACGGCTGCCAGCCGTCCGGGCCCGAGACCTCGACGACCAGCTCGCCCTCCCCCACCACCACCGGGGGCCTGCCGAGCGGGAACCGCTGGCCGGGCGTGCCGTCGGAGGTCCCGACGACCTCGTTGCGAATGATCTCCGCGTGCACCGCGGCGGCCGTGCCGCCGATGGTCGAGGCTTCGACCGCGTGCAGCCGCGGCGAGCGCTGGTAGAACGGCTGGTGCTGCTTGGCCTCGACGAGCCGGCACCGCAGCCAGCCTGCCCGCTGCCGCGCGAGCACCGACATGGTGTGCCCGTCCGGGACGTGCACCACGATGTCACCGGCCCGGTTGAACGCGCCGGTGCTGTCCCGGTCGACCTCGCACGCCGCCCACCCGGTGCCGTCCCACGCCTCCCACAGCCACGGCGGGTCGTGCGGGTCGACGCCCTGGCCCTCGACCTCGCAGTCGATCCGCAGCAGCACCGCGCAGCCGGGCACCGCGTCCGACAGTCCGAAGAGGACCGCGTCGCCGGGGGCCGGGGTCTCGGTGAAGGCCGCCGGGCCGCCGCCGACGAGGAGCTCGTCGGTGCGGTCGACCGGCGGCACGCCGGCTTCGGCGGTGGCGGTCGCCAGGTGCGCGAGCGAGCACGGCACGATGTTCAGCGTGCGCTCCACGGTGAACACCACCGGGTCCTCGACCTCGTTGCGCACGCTGGCCACCTGCTTGCCCGCCGCGACGACCACCGGGACGTCCCGGGCCGCCGAGAGCCAGAACGTGACGTCGGCCCGTGCCGCGGCGGGCGGGAACAGCCGCACCCCGATCAGGTCGAGGAAGCGCAGGTAGTGCAGGTCGGGCACCCGGTTGAGCCGGTAGAGCAGCTGGTCGACCATCTGCGCGAACGTCTCGATGAGCGTGACGCCGGGGTCGGAGACGTTGTGGTCGGTCCACTCCGGACAGTTGCGCTGCACCAGGTACTTGGCTTCGTCGACCAGGTCCTGGAACCGGCGGTCGTCGAGGTTGGGCATCGGCAGGGTCATCACGCACCGTCCATGGGGGAATCGAGCGCTGCGGACTCGTGCGGCGGGATCACGTAGAACGGGAAGACGAGGTTGCGCGGGTCGTTGGTGCCGCGCAGGCGGTAGCGGATGTCGATCAGCAGGGTGCCCCGGTCGGCCTCGTCGAAGCTGACGACGACGTCGTCGAGGGTGATCCGCGGCTCCCAGCGCTCCAGCGAGACCCGGACCTCGTAGGCGATCTGCCCGGCGGTGGCCGCGTCGGCGGGCGCGAACACCAGGTCGTGCACCGCGCAGCCGAACTCCGGGCGCATCGGGCGTTCGCCCGGCGAGGTCGCCAGGATGAGCCGGATGCTTTCGACGACCTCGCGCTCGCCTCCCACCAGCGCGATCGAGCCGGTCGCGTCGGTGTGCAGCGGGAAGGCGAGTCCCCGGCCGAGGAAATCCACGTCAACCTCCGATCAGGACGGTCGGGCAGCCCATGACGATCGGCGCGCCGCAGGCGGCCATGTCGCCCATCCGGGCCGCGGGCATGCCGCCGATGAGCACGGTCGGGCAGCCGGGCGGCGCGATCGGCGACGGCGGGTGCACCGCGGGCGGCGGGAACGAGCACGTGTGCAGCGTCCCGACGTTGGCGGCGGGCATCCCGCCGATCAGCACCGTCGGCACGCCGGGCCCGGCGATGACGCCCGGGTGCCCGGTCGGGTCGCCGACCCTCGCGGCTGGTGGCATGCGCACTCCCCCGTCAGTTGATCTTGACCACGCTGCCGCGCACGGTGACGACACCGCTTGCGGTCAGCTCCGTCTGGCCCTGGCCGGCGACCGACACGGTGGCGCCTTCGAGCTTCGCGCCCGCGGTGCCGTTCAGCTTCAGCTGCGCGCCCGCCTCGACGCTGGCGTCGGTCTGGGACTTCACCGTCACCTTCTGGCCCTTGAGCTCCAGCGGCCCGGTGCCGGCGTCGATGCTCACGCCGTTCTGCGCCTTGACCGTGACGCTCTTGCCGCTGGTCACCTCGATGACCTGGTTCTTCTGGTCGATCTTGACCACGAACTTCGCGTCACCGGAGGACAGGATGATCCCGTCGTCCTCGGCGAACTCGAGCTTGTGGCCCTTGCGCGAGACGAACCCGCGCAGCGCGACCTCCCCGCTGTTGCCGTCGACGACGGGTTTGGTGAACTTCGACGGCGCGGTGTCCTTGGTGTTGTAGAGGCCGCCGAGGACGTAGGGCGCTTCGAAGTCGCCGTGCTCGAAGCCGACCAGGACCTCGTCGCCGACCTCGGGCAGCACCAGCGCGCCGCGGTCCTTGCCGGCGCCCGGCTGGACCGTGCGCGCCCAGGTGCTGGTGAACTCCTTGTCCAGCCACGGGAAGGTGAGCTTGACGCGGCCGAGCTTCGCCGGGTCCTTGAGGTCGGTGACCTGCGCGGGCACCACCCCCGGCCACGCCGAGGTCTTCGCCCCGCCCGCGACCAGGCCGTAGAGCGAGCGTTCCTGGCGGCCGGACACGGCGAATTCGGTGGTGTAGCCGACCTCGTCGTTGAACAGGTGCCGCGTGCTGGTCAGGGTGTACTTGCCCGAGAAGGGCTGGCCGACGCCGGTGAGCGTGACGGCGGTGCCGGCACGCAGCTTGGGGTTGCCCTTGGCGACGCCGTCGAGTTCGGTGCAGGCACTGCCGAACCGCTCGGCCAGGGCCTTCGCGGTCGCGTCCGCCTCGCCCTGGCTGCGCCGCGGCGCGGCGGCGTCGAGGAAGGGCGGGCTCGCGAACTTGCCCGCCAGCGCCACCGGGTCCACCGACGGCACGTCCGTGCCGGCGTTCTTCGGGGTGGCGGTGGCGGTGATCGGCAGCTTGTTCTCGTAGTCCCAGCCGTTGACCCGCACCTCCGGGACCTGCTCGGCCGCGGTGACGCTGGCGCGCAGGCTGAGCAGCGTCCCGTGCGCCTCGAGGACGAGCGGGTCGGCGGTGGCCTTGGTGCTGGTCGATGGCGCGCCGGAGGGCTTCTCGGGGAGTTCGAAGTTCAGCTTCCCGTCGCGGACGGCGATCTGCGCACCGACCGCGTCGGCCAGCCGGGACAGGAACTCCCAGTCGCTGACGTTGTCCTGGGAAAGCTGGGTGTTCGGGCGGCCGCCGAAGCCCTTGACGTTGTCGATCTTCCCGACCTGGATGTTCGCCCGCTGGGCGACCTTGCGCACCACGTCCGCGACCGTCATGTTCGGGTACGCCGCCACCCGGCGGCCGCGGAACAGCCGGTGCGCGTGGTCGTACCCGCGGACCTCGGTGAACGTGCCGTGGGCGTCCAGGTCGATCGCGACCGCGGTGACCTCGCCGGAGAGCAGGTCCTGCGGGGCTTCCGGGTCCGACGTCTGGACCTTGAGCTTGATCTTGGCGCCGACCTTGAACTTCCCCTTGTCGAGCACGACGGTGCCGGGGTCGCGGAACCGCAGCACGAAGGTGTCGGGCAGGTTCCGGCTGTCGTCGACGTAGGCGTAGCCGAGCATCACCTTGACGTCGTCGGGCAGCGCGGTGCCCTCGACCTCGACCATGAGGGTGTTCGTGAAGGTCTCGTTAGCCATCGAGCTCCTCCAGCGCGGGCACCAGGAGCCGGGTGCCGGGCCGCAGCCGCATCGGGTCGTCGATGTCGTTGGCGTCGGCGATGTCGCGCCACCGCCCGGCGTCGCCGTAGGCGCGGAACGCCACCGAGGGCAGCGTGTCCCCGGCGACGAGCACGTGCGTGTCCCGCGCCGCGAGCGCGCCGGACGTCGGGTTCTGGCCGCCCAGCTCGCCGGAGATCTCCTCGAGGTTGACCGTGCAGACCGCGCGCACCGGCGTCCCCGACGGCGTGAAGAGCGTGTACTTGGCGGTGACGCTGGAGACGTAGGCGGGGAAGCCGGTCATGCCACCCCACTTGAAGATCACCCACGGCGGCGAGGGCTTCTTGTGCTGGCGGCTGTCCTCGGTGGCCACGCAGCAGGTGAACAGCTGCTCGACCTTCTTGACGACGGCGTCGTCCATCTTGTCGGTGGCGTCGAGGAACATCTCGAGTGCGAGCTTGGCCGGATCGGACCCCTTGAACTGCGGCGGCGCGCTCTTCTTGGCGTTGGGCTGCGCGTCGCGGCCCCACTTGGCGTTCTTGCTGACCGAGAGTTCCTTGGGGTTGAACTGGAACTTGATGTCGAACATCTTCTCCCCGGGCGGCTGCCCGGTCCCGCCCGACTGCGGCGGCTTCCGGACTTCCAGCAGCGCCCGCTGCAGGTTGCTGGGCGCCGGCGCCCCGGACCCGTAGGCGGCGGGTGGTTGCGAGCCGGCCGAGGTGAAGGTGACGGGCGAGGACATCGGGATCAGCCCTTCTTCGCCGGGCTGAGGAAGCCGTGGTGGGCCAGTTCGAGGGTTTCGGTGGCGACCTTCGGCGAGTCGGGCGAGAGCTGCGGCCCGCTCCACCGCACCGGGACGACGCCTTCGAGCGCCCAGCTGGCGATCACCTTGCCTTCGAGGGTGCGGGCCTCGATGGTGGCGGTCTTGCGCTCGATCCCGCTCGCCAGGCTGGCGAACCACTTGGTGATCTGCGAGCTGGCCTCGGTGACGGGCCGCGAGAGCTTGATGTTCGAGTACTTGATCCGGGTCGGCAGCTGCCAGACCATGCCGTTGTTGCCGCCCTCTTCCCGCTGTTCCATGACGAATTCGCAGCCGAGGCCGTCACAGCTGGAGAACGCGCCGAGGTTGCCGAGGTTCTTGTCGTCCAGCTTGACGACGTAGCACACGGCAACGGCCTCTTCGGTGTCCGGCATCGGCGGTTCCTCCTTCAGTGCGGGCGATCGGTGAGCGCACCCCGGCGCTCACGATCGAGGCGGAGTTCGGTCTTGAGGCGGCGCAGGAGCGGGTCGAAGAGCTTTTTGACGAGCTCTTCGGTCTCCACGGGTGGCGGTTGGGGTTGTTGCGGTACTGGTGCCGGTGCCGGATCGCGCTGGACGACCTGGGTGAAGGTGGGGGCCTGTTCTTCGGTCCTCGCGACCGGGAGCGCTTCGACGGGTTCACTGCGGAGCGGCGGGGTTTCGGGTGTTCGAGCGAGGGGGAAGCTGCCGTGGGGCGCTGGTGTCGTGGCCGGGGCATCGGCCAGCCGGAGCACGGGAAGCAGCACTTCCTGTGCGGGGCTTCCGGTCGCCGAAGACGGCTCGGCCACCCGTGACACCGGCAACGGCGCCTTGTGGGCCGTCGACGGCAGCGGAAGATCGGTGGTACCCACTGCTGGCTGCGACGGCTCCTCGACCGACCGCAAGACCGTCAGCGAGGGGCCTTGGGCCGCGGAGGGCGCCCAGGCCTCAGCCGCCCGCGAAACCGAAAGCGAGTCCGCCTTTGCGGAGGGCGCCTGAGTCCCAACCGGTCCCAGGACGGGCAGCGACGGTTGCGCGGCCACGTGGCGCACGGAATCCTCGACCAGCCGCGCGACCGGCAGCGATGGCTGCTCCCCCACCTGGTGCACGGACTCTTCGACCAGCCGCGCGACCGGCAGCGGCGGCTGCCCCGACACCTGGCGAGCGGGATCCTCGACCAGGGCCAGGACAGGCAGCGGCGGTTGCTCCCCCACCTGGCGCACGGGATCCTCAGTCAGCGGCGCGACTGGCAGCCGTGGCTGCTCCGCCACGTGGCGGACGGGATCCTCGGCCAGGCGCGCGACCGTTAGCGGCGGCTGCTCCGCCACGTGGCGCACGGGATCTTCAGCCAGCCGCGCGACCGTTGGCGAGGACTCCTGCGCCTGCCCTGCCTGTTGCGCTGCCGGGTATGGCGGGGTCTCGGCCACTCGCGAAACCGGCAACGACTCCGGCATCACGGGGCGTACCTCGGCCTCCGGCCCACGCGAAGCCGGAAGCGATGGCTGCTCGGCCGCCCGCGAGACCGGGAGCGATGCCCCCTGTCCCCCTGGGTGCCTCTCACCGTCGGCGATCCGCAAGACCGGCAGTGAAGCCTCCTGCACCGCGGGGCCTGCCTCAACTTCGGCCGGCTGCGAGACCGGCGATGAGGAGCCCTGCACCGTCGGGCGCACCGCCGGCGAGACCGAAAGTGATGGCTCCTGCGCCGCCGAGCGGTCCCCTCCATCAGCCAACCGCGAAACCGGCAGCGATGGCACCTGCCCCTCGGCCGCCGCGGAGGGTGCCCGGGTCTCGACCGCCTCCAAGACCGGCAGCGATGCTTGCCCCGCCGCGGGGCGCACGGGATCCTCAGCCACCCGCGAGACCGAAATCGACTCCTCCGCCCCGGAGATCACCCGGGTGTCGACCGCGCCCGAAACCGGCTGCGAGGGCCCCTCCGCCTCGGCCGCCCGCAAGACCGGCAGCGCGACCTCACCCTCCACCGCTCGCGAGATCGGCAGCGAAGGCTGCTGCCCTCCCGTTGCCCGCAAGACCGGCAGCGACGGCTCCGAAGAGGGCACCTGCCCCTCGACCGCCCGGGAAACCGGCAGCGACGGCGCCCCGGCCTCAGCCGCTCGCGAGACTGACATCGCCGGCTCCTGCGCTGCAGGGCCCGCCTCACCGTCCGCCGCCCGCGAGACCGACAGCAAGGGCTCCTCCACCGCCCGCGAAACCGGCAGCGGCGGCGCCGCAGTGTGCCCCGGTGCCTCGGCCGCCCGCAGGACCGGCAGCGACGGCACCGCGACCTCACCCTCCACCGCTCGCGAAACAGCCAGCGATGGCGTCGCTGGGCGCAGCTCAGCCTCCGTCGCCCGCGATACCGGTAGCGATGGCGTCGCGGGGCGCGGCTCACCCTCCGCCGCCCGCGAAACAGCCAGCGATGGCGTCGCCGGGCGCGACCCACCCTCCGCCGCCCGCGAAACAGGTAGCGATGGCCCCGTGGAGCGCAGCTCAGCCTCCGTCGCCCGCGATACCGGCAGCGATGGCCCCGGGGCGCGCACCTCACCCTCCGCCGCCCGAGAAACCGGTAGCGATGGCTCCGCGGGCCGCGACTCGGCCTCGGCCGCCCGCGAAACCGGCAGCGAGGCTTCCTCCACGTCCACCCGGGACACCAGCGGCTCCCCGGCCGTCGACGCGACCGGCAACGGCTCGGAAACGCTCGTCGAGCCGCCCGGTGTCCCGGGCGGCTCCGTGGTCTGCGCAGGTTCGAGCGGGCGGAAACTGTTCAGCGGCGGCGATCCGGTCGTCCGCGACACCGGTGCGTCACCCTCCGCCGCACGTGACACCGGCAGCATCGGCGCACCGAGCCCGAGCCGCCGGGGCGCCGCCTGCTCGGTCCGCTGCACCAAGGGCAGCTCGGGCCGCGGCGGGTCGACCGAGGCCGGGGCCGGTTCAGGCAGCGGCGCCGGGGTGTCCACAGAGGACGCAGAGGGCGCAGGGGACGCGATCGCCTGCAGCGTCCGCACCGAAGGCGTCACCGACGACGTCACCAGCGGCCCGGCCGGCAGCGGGCCCGCCGGAACCACCGGCAGCACCAGCGGCAGCGCCTCCGGCTCCGGCTCCGGGGAGCGCGTCTCCGGCGCCGGAGCCGAGCGGCTCCCGGCCGCGGGGCGCAGCAGTTCGCCGATGGTGCCCGCGGGCTCCGCCGGGCCGATGCGGTGGCCGAGCGGCTCGAGGTAGGCCGGGCTCTGCCACGACGTCAACGTCGAGCTGAACCGCTGCACCGGGTTGACCAGTGGGTGCTCGGCCAGCACCCGCTGGATCGGCGCCACCGTCCGCCACTCCCCCCGCGTCACCGGCAACGCAACCGGCTCAGGCGAAGGCGCAGGCGCAGGCGCAGGCGGCGCGCCCGTCTCCTTCCTGCGGAACCACATCGTGCGTCACCGTCCCTGGCTCATCCGGGTGTTGATCCGGGCGATCTCGGCGACGTAGGTCAACCGGTCGGGGTGTTCGAGGTCGAGGATGTCGTCGAGCGACCAGTGCAGGTGGTAGGCGACGTACGCGACTTCCTCGTGCAGCCGGTCGGCCGCGTACGTCACGATTCCCCCAGGCGGCCACCGGCGACGTCGACGACGAAGCTGTGGCCGCACTCCGGGCAGGCGACCCCCGCCCGGGTGTGGCCCTCGCTGTTGACCCGGCGGTACATGTCCTGCAGGAACGCCAGGTCGGAGGCGAACAGGTTCTCGATGATCCCCGCGTGCACGTCGGTGATGTCGCCGATCCGGGTGATCACCCGGCCCAGCAGCACCACCGTCAGGAACGCCGGGTTCTCGCGCACCCGGTCGTCCCGCAGCGGGATCAGCTCGTCGCGGGCGGTGGCCAGGCGCATCACGCCGGAGTGGTGCACCTTGCCCTCGTCGTCGACGTACCCGCGCGGGAGCTCGAACGCGAACTCCGTCCGCAGCTTCGGCCGCTCGGTCGGCGAACCCAGCGAACCCGGAGTACCCGGCGAGCCAGGCGAAACGGGGGCCTCCTCGACCGGCGCCGAGGCCATCACCCTGCGCATCGGCTCACTCGACTTCCATCTGCTCGTAGGTGATGACGAGCTTCTCGGTGAGCACGCTCGTGTCGCCGGCCTTCAGCGAGCCGATCTCCAGGCTCTTCGGCCAGGCGTTGGTGAGCTTGTAGCGCTTGAGCGCGGTGCCCTCGTAGTCGTAGACGATGATGGCGCCGCCCTTGCGGGCCGTGGCCATCTTGCCGAAGTGGGCGTCCTTGACCCACTTCTCGAAGCTGTTGTCGTCGGTGAGGCCGCGGGTCAGCGTGACCTCGCCCGCCTTGGGGCGGCCGGGCAGCTTCTTGATGACGTACTTGCCGTCGGCGGTGTTCTGCTTGAGCTCGATGACGTCCTGCTCCATCTTGAGGCCGGTGACCTCGGAGATCTGCTTGATCTGGACGCCGTCGATCTCGAGTCCGAAGGAGTGGCCGACAGCCTTGTCGAGATCGGGAAGTGCCATGTCAGAACCCCTTCATCACTCGTTGACCAGGCTGGTGCCGCCGGACATCTGGGCCAGCCGGAAGATCACGAACTCCGCCGGTTTCACCGGGGCGATGCCGACTTCGCAGATCACCTGGCCGAGGTCGATGCCTTCGGCCGGGTTGGTCTCGCGGTCGCACTTGACGAAGAACGCCTCGTCCGGCGTGAGCCCGAACAGCGCGCCCTTGCGCCACTCCATCACCAGGAACGCGCTGATCGTGCGCCGGATGCGCGCCCACAGCGCGTCGTCGTTCGGCTCGAACACGACCCACTGGGTGCCGTTGAGGATGGACTCCTCGAGGTAGTTGAACAGCCGCCGGACGTTGAGGTAGCGCCACGCGGGGTCGCTCGACAGCGTCCGCGCGCCCCAGACCCGGATGCCCTTGCCGGAGAACGACCGCACGCAGTTGACGCCGATCGGGTTGAGCAGCTCCTGCTCGGCCTTGGTCAGGTGCGTCTCGAGCGCGAGCGCGCCGCGGACGACCTCGTTGGCCGGGGCCTTGTGGACGCCGCGGGTGGCGTCGGTGCGGGCCCAGACGCCGGCCATGTGGCCGCTCGGCGGGATGTACGTGTTGGTGCCCGAGGCCGGGTCGAGGACCTGGACCCACGGGTAGTACAGCGCGGCGTACTTCGAGTCGTACCCGGCCGCGTCCATCCGCCAGCTGCGGATCTCCTGAGGGTTGAGCGCAGGCGGCGGGTCGATGATCGCCATCCGGTCGCCCATCAGCTCGCAGTGCGCGATCATCGCCAGCTGCACGGCCTTGACCGTGTCGAGGTCGATCAGGTCGCGCTGGTAGGCGGCCATCAGGTCGGGCGCCGCGACCATGGTGATCTCGTCGATCGCCTCCAGGCCGCCGAAGCCGGTCCGGTCGGCGACGTCGCCGACGTAGTCGTTCGCGGCGACCCGGCCCGGGACCGGCGGGGCCGACGGCGCCTTCGGCGGGGCCGAGAGCACCGCGGTGCCCTTGTCGGGCTTGGTGACCGCGCCGCCGGAGGCGACCTCTTCGATGGTGATGAGGTTGGACTTCTCCCGCACCGCGGTGACGACGTTCTCCTTGGTGCGCTTGGTCGTCACGTTGTGCGTCTCGACGACCTTGCCGTCCTGCTTGACCAGCACGGTGAACCGGTCTTCGGCCGGGTTCTCGCCGGTCGGGTCGGCCACCTCGACGGTGATCTCCCCGGCCGGCTTGCCCTCCGGCAGCTCCTTGGCGACGAAGCGGTAGCCGCCGAGGACGGCCTGGCGGGCGCTGATCTGCTTCGGGGCGGAGCCGTTGTCCGCGGCGCGCGAGCCGCCGATGCGGACGATGTAGCAGTTGGTGCCGCCGTTGAGGAAGTAGCCGTAGACCGACTGGGCCAGGTAGCAGCCTTCGAGGAAGTCGCCGAAGGTCTGGGTGAACTGGCCCCAGTTGGAGACCAGCGTGGGGGTGTTGAAGGGACCGTCCGCCGCGAAACCGACGAAGGCGGCGACGGCGGTGCCCACGCCCTCGATCGGCCGTGCGCCCGCCTCGATCTCCTCGACGTACACCCCCGGCGTGAGATAGGTGGGCATGCGTGCCTCCCTTGTCGACGCACAAGTCTTGTCTTCGGTGATGTTGCTGCCCGGGGGTTTCCCCGCGGAACGACCGTGCGGCTAGGCCCGCGGGAACCGATCTCTGCCCTTAAAGGCAACTGCCCTTCGGGGCAGCCGTGCCTGCCCGTGCGGCCGTTGGCAACCGGTTCGGAGGGGCCGACAGTTGAACCCATGCCAACGGGGCGGGAGAAGGCGTCACCGGAACCGTCCGGGCAGGCCGCGCGGCCCGCCCGGACGGCGCGCCGCGCGACCACGCCCGCGTTGCTGCGCCTGCAGGCCTCGGCGGGCAACGCGGCGGTGTCCAGGCTGGTCGCGCTGCAGCGGCAGAGCTGCCCCGCTCCCCCGGTCGCCCCGCCGGGCGTGACACCCGAAACCGACCTGAAGTTCCAGTCGCTGAAGAAGGACGTCGAAGGCAAGGCGCACACGGCGAAGGCGCACCCGCCCGCCGCCGCGGAGGTCAAGCAGGCGCAGGACGCCGCCGTGGCCCCCGCCGACGACAAGGACGCGCAGGCCAAGGCGGCCCAGGCGGACAAGATGGCCGCGGCGAAGCCGGCCGGCTTCGACAAGGCGGCCTTCGTCGCCGCGGTGAACGCCGCGGTCGCCAAGCAGGCACCCAAGAACCTCGACGAGGCCGACAAGTTCGCCACTTCCGGCAAGGCCGACCAGGTCAAGGCCGAGGTGCTGGGCAAGGTCACCAGCGGCAAGGACGCCTCGGCCAAGGACGTCACGGACCGGACGAAGGAGCCCCCGGATCCCGGCCGGGCCGTGGAGAAGCCGGTCACCCCGCTGCCGGCGGCACCGGCCGTGCCCGCGCCGGCGCCGCCGGACGCGCGCAAGGCGACGCCGGACAAGGCGCCGCCCGAACAGACCGACCTGCGGGCCGACCAGTGCGAGACCCAGGGCGCGATGGCCGCGGCGGGCGTCACCGACCGGCAGCTGGCCGAGTCCAACGAGCCGGAGTTCACCGGTGCGCTGGCCGCGAAGCAGGCGGGACAGCAGCACACGGCTTCGGCGCCGGCCGCGGTCCGCGAGTCAGAGGCCGGGCAGCTGGCCGCCGTCACCGGCGCGGCCCAGGCGTCCGGGCAGGCCGCGATGGCGGGCATGACCGGGGCGCGGTCGTCGTCGACCCAGCGGGGCCAGGCGGCGAAGACGGCCACGAAGGCGAAGGACGAGCAGGACCGGGCGCGGATCACCGGGGAGATCAAGGCGATCTTCGACGAGACCAAGACGAAGGTCGAGGGCGTGCTGGGCGCGCTCGACGACCAGGTGGCGAAGAAGTTCGAGGCGGGTGAGGCGCAGGCGAAGGCCGCGTTCACCGCCGACCACCAGGCGCGGATGAAGCGCTACAAGGACGAGCGCTACGACGGGATCACCGGCGCGGCGCGCTGGGCGTACGACCTCTTCGCCGACCTGCCCGCCGAAGCGAACAACCTGTTCCTGGAGGCCAAGAAGGTCTACGAGGCGAAGATGCAGGCCGTCATCGGCGACATCGCGGACTTCGTCGGCCAGAAGCTGGGCGAGGCCAAGCAACTGATCGCCGACGGCCGCACCCGCGTGCAGCAGAAGGTGGCGTCCCAGTCGCCGGCGTTGCGCAAGATCGCCGGCGACGCGGCGAAGGAGTTCGGCGGCCAGTTCGACGACCTCGAGAAGTCCGTCGACGAGAAGCAGGATGCCCTGGTCGAGGACCTGGCCCAGAAATACAGCGAGGCCCGCAGCGCCGTCGACGAGGAGATCAAGGCGCTGCAGGCGGAGAACAAGGGCCTGTGGAGCAAGGCGAAGGAGGCCGTCGGCGGCGCGATCGAGACGATCCTCAAGCTCAAGGACATGCTGCTCGGCGTGCTGTCGCGGGCCGCGAACGCAGTCGGGCTGATCATCGCGAAGCCGATCGAATTCCTCGGCAACCTGGTCAACGCGGTCAAGACCGGGGTGATGAACTTCGGGGCCAACATCGTCCAGCACCTCAAGGACGGCCTGAAGGGGTGGCTGCTGGGCAACCTGGCGAGTGCGGGCATCGAGATCCCGGAGGCGCTGGACGCCAAGGGCATCCTCCGGATGGTCCTGTCGCTGCTGGGCCTGACCTGGGCGAGCGTCCGCGCGCGGATCCTGCGGTTCATCCCCGAGCCGGTGCTGGCCAAGCTGGAGCAGACCGTGGACGTGGTCAAGGTCCTGATCACCGAGGGCGTCCCCGGCCTGTGGCGCTGGATCGTGCAGAAGCTGGGCGACCTGAAGGAGATGGTGCTCGGCCAGGTCAAGGACTTCGTGATCGAGAAGATCGTCAAGGCGGGCATCACCTGGATCATCTCGATGCTCAACCCGGCGGCGGCGTTCATCAAGGCCTGCAAGGCGATCTACGACATCGTCATGTTCTTCGTGGACAAGGCCGCGCAGATCAAGGAGTTCGTGGACTCGGTCCTCGACTCGGTGGAGTCGATCGCCCGCGGCGGCGCGGGCGCGGTGGCCGGCCTGATCGAGCGGACGCTCGCGAAGGCGTTGCCGATGGTGCTGGGGTTCCTGGCGAGCCTGCTGGGGCTGGGCGGGATTTCGGAGAAGATCAAGTCGATCCTGGAGAAGGTCCAGGCGCCGGTCGGGAAGGTGATCGACTCGGTCGTCGGGACGATCGTCAAGGCGGGCAAGAAGGTCTGGTCGAAGCTCAAGGGCGGGAAGAAGGGCGGCGCCGACGACGAGCGCAGCCGCGCGGTGAAGAAGAAGGCCCACGACATGCTCACCGCGCCCACCGCAGCCAAGTTCCACGATCGGAACGGTCTGCGCGCGGTGACCGACAACATCCTCCGCACGCTCCGCCCCGAAGGGCTCAAGACGCTCACCGTGGTGCCCGACCGGGACAAGCCCGGCCACTTCCAGGTCATGGCGTCGGCCAGCGCGGAGGAAAAGGTCGGCGAAGCGGACGTCGAGTCGGAAGAGCCGATCAAGCTCGCCGAAGAAGTGGGCAAGGCGAGCGAGGAGGCCGGCGGGCGGAAGTTCCTCTTCCGGGGAGACGACCAGTGGCGCGAAGGGGACGTGGTGGGTTTCCCCCTCGGCAGCGAAGCGGCGGACGAGGCCGACGTCCAGACTCCGTGGGAGCACGTCCGCGAAAAGCAGGGCGAAATGACCAGCCGCTACGTTTCGTTCTCCGAGATCATCGGCGACAAGAAGGGTGGCGCGGCGAAGTTCACCAAGAAGGACAACATCGCGAAAGCTGTTTGGGACGCCCTGAAGGAGCTCGAGAAAGAGGGGGTCATCCGCATCCTGACCCCGGAGGCGGTGCACGCCATGATGCTCGAGGCCAAGCCCAAGATCCGCCGGTTGGCAGGGGACGTCAAGGCGATTATGATCAAGAACCACGAAGTTCTCATCGAAGGCCAGATCCCCGCCGAATACCTCAAGCGAGCGAAATGAAGGGCACGTCCCGCGACCCGGCCGCGGTCCTCCGCGAGGATCGGCTCGACAAGGCGATCGAGGAAGCGGGACCCGGCCTGTTCGACCTCCTGGCGGCTGCGGTCGGCGACCCCGACACCGAAGTGCGGGAGACAGCCGCCTACGGTCTCGGCGAACTCGACGACCCCCGCGCCGTCCCGCTGCTGATCGACCTGGTCGAGCACGACCCGGCCGAATCCGTCGTCGTGCACGCGCTGAAGGCACTGGAGTCGTATCGGGATCCCCGGATCCACCGGACGCTGCTCAGGGAGGCCGACCGCGCCCGGCACACGCGGTCCCCCCGCTGGTACGCGGCGAAAGAGCTTCGGTGGTACGACTCGGAGGACTCGGTCGAGGCGCTGATCCGTCTCCTGGCGAGTGAAGACGCCCTCGTGCAGCAAGCCGCCGAGGAGTCCTTGTCGACCTTGCGGCCCGCGGAACGCGCCCGGTGGCAGCGGCTGCTCGAACAGGACTGACCGCCGCGGGTCAGGACATCTCTTCTTCGGTGTCTTCCTCGCGCTGCACGAAGGTCTGCGCCATCTTCTCCTCTTCGCCTTCGGCGGCCTCGGGAGCTTCCTCCCGCTGCACCGCCGCCTCCTCGGACGAAGAAGCGTGCCCACCGTCCTCGCACCGCTGGACGGCGGAAGCCGGCGCGGGTGCCGACATCAGCCGGTCCGCGTTCGCGACCGCTTCGCGCTCGAAGCGGTCCGCCGGGTCGGACACCTTGACCCCGCCGCCGGCGTCCGTGCCGTCCACCGGGCCGCTGCGCTGCTGGACGACGTGCGTGAGCTCGTGGGCCAGCATGTGCTTGCCCGAGTCCGAGCCCGGGTCGTACTTGTCGCGCTGGAAGACGATGTTCGAGCCCACCGTGTACGCCTGGGCGTTCACCGACTTCGCCGAGTCGTGGGCCGCGCCGTCGGTGTGCACGCGGACGTCGGAGAAGTCGGCGCCGAAGCGGCCCTCCATGTCTTCGCGGGTCGCCGCGTCCAGGGGTGCGCCGCCGCCCGAGCCGACCACGTCGTGGACCGGGGAGCGCTCCTCCTCCACCAGGGCCGCCGTCCCCGCGTTGCCCACCGCGCGCTGCAGGCCCAGCAGGCCCGCCGGGCCGAGGACGTCGGTGCGGCCGGCCACCGCGGCCCGGCCCAGCAGGTCGTGGTCGTCCCGCTCGATGCGGTCGCCCTTCGGCCGCAGGGTCGGGTCGAGGTCGTTCTCGTGACTGTGCCCACGCATGTTCGGCTCCCTCCACCGCCCGTAAAGCTTCCCGCGCCCGCGGGCCGAGCGCCAGGGTCCGCAGCCGTCCGGACGGGCAGCGAACGCTGCCCCGACGGGCAGTTCAGCCGTCGGTCACCATCGCCAGGTAGGGCCCGAACTCCCGGTCGAGGCAGAGCCGGCCCAGCTTGCGGTACTCCCGGGCCACCGCGCCGACCAGGTCGCCCATCCCCACCGGACGGCCCGCCTCGGCCGCCAGGTACGCGCCGGTGACCGCGGCCGAGCGGATGTGGCCGCCGGCCAGCTCGAACGCTTCGGCGAGGAACCCCAGGTCCAGGTCCGCCCCCCGCGGCATCCGGGTGCCGAGGCAGCGGTCCCACAGCCGGTGCCGGAGCTCGACGTCCGGCAGCGGGAAGTCCACGATGACGTCGAGCCGGCGGGTGAACGCCTCGTCGAGGTTCGCCCGCAGGTTGGTGGCCAGCACGGCGATCCCGTCGAAGGTCTCCATCCGCTGCAGCAGGTACGCGCTTTCGATGTTGGCGTACCGGTCGTGCGCGTCGCGGACCTCCGACCGCTTGCCGAAGATGGCGTCCGCCTCGTCGAAGAGCAGGACGCCGTTGACCCCGGACGCCTCGGTGAAGATCCGCTCCAGGTTCTTCTCCGTCTCGCCGACGTACTTGTCGACCACGGTCGCCAGGTTCACGGTGTAGAGGTCCAGCCCGAGCGACGCGGCGATGACCTCGGCCGACATCGTCTTGCCGGTCCCCGAGTCCCCGGCGAACAGCCCGGTCACGCCGCGGCCGCGGCCGCCGCCCGGGCGCATCCGCCACTCGTCGAGCACCTGGTCGCGGTAGCGCGCCCGAGCCGCCAGTTCGTCCAAAAGGGACAGCACACCGGCCGGCAGCACCAGGTCGGCCCAGCCGACGACCGGTTCGATCCGCCGCGCGAGCCGCTGCAGGCCGGCGGCGTTCTGGCTGCGCGCGCCCGCCCGGACGTGCTCGGTGCGGACCAGCCCGTCGTCGGCCAGCGCGGTCACCGCCGCGGCCTGCGCCGCGCGGGCGATCTGCCCGGGCCCCAGCACGAAGTGCGCGGTGGCCTCGCCGGGGTCGACGCCCGGGGCGAGCCGTCCGTCGAGGCGGCTGCGCCAGAGTTCCGCGCGGGCCGCGCCCGCGAGCGGCGTCGCGTCCAGCTGCAACGGCGGCGTGGCGCTCCAGCGCGGGTCCCAGGCGCCGGTGCCGTGCACCACGAGCGGGATCGCCGGGTGCGCCAGGTCCTCCAGCCGCGGGTCCTCGACCGGGCCCAGCACGATCCCGGCGCCGCGCAGCAGCGCCTCGCGCCGCAGCGACGCGGTCAGCTCCGCGTGGCCCGGCTCGGCCTGCCAGCGCGCCGCGTCCACCACCAGGGCCGGGTACCCGGCTGCGGCCAGCGCGCCGACGCCGAGCTCCTCGGCACCGCCGCCGGGCTGTTCCTTGAGGTAGACGAGCCCGGCCCGGCCGCGGATGGCGCGGGCGAGCCGCTCGCGGCCCGGCACCTCGACCAGCTCGGTGCCCAGGCGGGCGCAGCCGGCCAGCTCGGGCGCGAGCCGGTCGTCGCCGAGCAGGTGGTTGACCACGCGGTCGGGGACGCGCAGGGTGCGCGAGAGGAACGGCCGCTCCTCCTCCCCCACGGCGAGCAGGCCGCAGGTGACCAGCGGGGAGTCGGCGTCCAGCCGCGCGCGGCCGGCGGCCGAGGCCTCGGGGATGCCGCACAGGCGCAGCGCGAGGCCGGCGCTGGCGCGGCGGCGGGTCACGTCGTCGTTGAGGTAGCCGTAAAACTGCTCGAACCGGCTGTCGAGGTCGGGGGCGAGCGCGACCAGCAGCAGCTCGACGTCGACGCCGGTGAGCCCGGCGCGTTCGGCGAGCGGGCGCAGCCGTCCGTCCGGGGCGGTGTCGGTGAACGGCGTGAACGGCTCGCGGAGTCCCTCCAGCAGCGCGTCGATCGTCTCGTTGGACAGGTACAGGCCGCGGAAGGGGTCGTCGGGGTTCGGGTCGGCCGCGCGGCGGCTGTCGACGGCGTCGCGGATCCGCTGTTCGAGCCGGGCCAGCCGCTCGAACAGGTACTCCAGGCTCACCGGGGCTTCCGGTGGGTGCGCGCCATCGCAACCCGGCGCTGCCCGTCGACCGCGCCGGCCGCGGACACGTGGTGCCCGACGAGCTCGCCGTCGCCGGTGTCGAGCTTGAGGCCTTCCTTGGCGGGCGGGCCCGCCGGGTAGACGCGCCCGCTGTGGATCGGCGCGGAGACGACGACGTCCAGTGACGGCTTGAGCTCGCCGCCCAGCGCGGTCCAGACGTCGGCGAACGCGCGGTCCTCCGGCGGTGGCAGCGCCACGGTCATCGGCACCGGCAGGCCGGTCTCGGCGAGCGACCCGGTGAGCACCTCGGCCGGGACGGCTTCGTAGCGCAGCAGGCCGAGCAGCAGGTCCGAGAGCACGCGGTGCTCGTCCTCGGGCCGCTGCGTCCAGGCGGTGACCAGGTATGACAGCTTGACGTGCTTGGGCGGCAGGTGCCGCGCCGCGACCTCGCCACGCTGGTCGTATTCGTTGAGCAGCCCCCGCGACCGCCGCCGCATGTCCTCGCGCACGTCGTAGAGGTAGATGTTCACCGTCGGGGCGTTGCGCCGGGCGGCCCAGTCCTTGGTGGGTGCGTCGAAGGCGACGTCGACCTCGCTGCCGCGCAGCGCCTCGTCCTTCACCAGCCGGCGCAGTGCCTCGTCGACCTCGTGGATCACCGGCGGACCTCCTCGCACTGGCGGTGCTTCCACGATGATCGGCGGAACCCGGACCGGCCAGCCGCGCAGCGGCAAACCTTCGGGTACGCCCGGCTGCCCGTACGGGCAGCACCGCGATCTTGTAACCGCCTCCGGTGCCGGGGCGACTACTGCTTCGGGAGTGGGGAGAACGCGAGGCACCCATGCGACGGATCGCCGGCCCGATCGGGACGGCCCTGGCCCTGCTGGCCGCGTGCGGCAGCCCGGAACCACCGGGGACGCCGGAACCGCCGCCGTCCGTTTCCACCGGCGCCGCGACCACGGCCTCCGCCGGCCGGCTGTCCACCAGCCCGGGCCCGACCACCGGACCGGCGGATTCGGCTTCCGCGGCCACCGGCTCTTCCTCCGCGAAGACGTCGACCGGGAAGCCGCCGACCGCGAAACCACCGACGCCACCGACGCCGCCGAAGGTCACGACGGCGAAACCGCCGGCGAAGGGGTCGCCCGTGCGGACCGCGCCGATCGACATCGTCGGCAGCTCCTACGCCCAGACCGGACCGCTGACCGAGGCCGAGCTCGCGGACGAATGCGGTGGCAGCCTCTGCGTCACGCTCCGGACGACGGTCGAAGGGCCGCCGGACCCGCAGGTGGACTGCAAGGTCGAGCGCATCGTCCAGACGGTGCCCATCTACCGCGGCGACACGATCACCTTCGTGCTCACCGACGAGTGCGGCGGCTTCACCGAGCCGCCCCCGCCCACCGAGTAGCGGCGGCCATGGCGAAACGGCTCCGGTCGCTGCGGCCGCCGGCAGCGGAGGTCAGGCCCGAAAGCCCGTCGCGGGCGCTGCGGCTGCTCGGCTCGGTGATCGCGCCGACGACCGTGCTCACCGGGCTGCTGTTCTTCTTCGGCAGGCAGCACGCCAACTGGCTGCTCGACTACTTCGGCGTCCCGCTCTCGACGATGGGGCTCACCGCGCAGGACTACCTGGTCCGCAGCGCCGACGGGCTCTTCGCCCCGATCGCCGTCGTGCTGGCCGCGGTGCTCGCGCTCCTGTGGCTGTACCGCTTCCTGCGTGCCCGGCTCGCCGACGCGGCGTGGCAGCGGCTGCTGCGCGTCGCCACCCCGGCGGCCGTCGTGGGCGGGCTGGCCGGGCTCGCGGTCGCCGCCGTCGGGGTCGTGCGGCCCGAGGCCTTCGCCTCGTCGTACTCGGTGCCCGGGGCGGGGCTCTCCCTCGGCGTCCTGTTCCTGGTGGCCGCCTCGCGCCTGCTGGCGGCCCGGTCCGGGCGGCCACTGCCGGCCGCGGTGGCGACCGCCGAGTGGGTGGCGGCGTTCGCGCTGGTCAGCGTGGGGCTCTTCTGGGCCGTGGCGGACTACTCCGCCTCGGTCGGCGTCGGCCGGGCCATCCAGATCGAGGCGGCGCTGGCTGCGCCACCGGAGACCGTTCTCTACAGCGCGAAAAGCCTCAACCTCACGGCGCCGGGTGTGCGCGAAACCCCGTGCCGCAACCCCGACACCGCCTACCGCTACCGGTACACCGGTCTCAAGCTGGTCCTGCAGTCCGGCGGCCAGTACTTCCTGCTGCCGGTGCAGTGGCACAAGGCCGACGGGACCGCCCTCGTGCTGCCGCGCACCGACGCGCTGCGGCTGGAGTTCACCCCGGCCGCGGATCCGGACGCCCCCTGCTGAGCGAGCCGGGTCCGCGCGGTGCGGACCCGGCTCGCTCGGCAGCGACGGTGGAGGTCAGTCCTCGTCGTAGGCGTGCTCGGAGTCGACGTCGTGGTCGACGACCCAGTTGTCGTCGTCCGCGTCCGTGGCGTCGGCCACCGAGGTGACCGAGTGCGCCGCGGCCCCGCCGACGCCGGCCGTGGTGTACCAGGCGTGGTAGCCCGCGTAGTCCGGCACGGCCAGGGCGTGCGCACCCTCCGACGATGCGCCGTACGGGCCGGCCGTCAGCTTCTCCGCCTCGTACACGGCGTGGTGCTCACCCGCGTGGCTCACGACGTGCGCGGAGGTCGCGCCGTCCACGCCGGCCGAGTGCTGCTCGGCGTAGTAGCCCACGTCACCGGCGTCGTCGTTGTCGTCGGCGTCGTTGTCGTCGGCGCCGTACACCGGACGCACGACCTCACCGGCCGGCTCGTGGTACACCGGGTCCGGGTGGCTGACGGCGTGGTGGTGCTCGGTCACGACGTGGTTGTCGTCGTTCCAGTCACCGTCGTTCCAGTCACTGTCGTCGCCGTCGTAGTCGTCGTAGTCGCCGTCGTCATCACCGCCGTACCAGCCGTCGTGCGCGGTGTGGTGCCAGCCGTGGTCGCCGGACTCGCCGCTGTGGGTGACGTAGGCGCCACCGATGCCGGCCACCGCGGAGTCCTGCTCCGACCAGTGGTGGCCCCACCAGGTCCCGCCTTCGTCGGTGTCGGTGGTGCCCGCGCCGCCGATGCCGGCCCAGGTGCTGGAGCTTTCGGCGCTCCAGGAGTCGTTCGGCCAATCGAGCGGGTGTGCCGTCGCCGGACCGGCGATGACGAGGGAAAGCGGCAGCGCGAATGCGCCGGCGACAGCCAGTCGTCGCAATGTGGACATGATTTCTCGGGGTTCCTTCCTGGGTGCGGCGACCGGGTTTCATTCGGGGCCCGGAAGCCGGGGCAGAAGCTCTGTCCGAAAGGTGACGTTACCGCCCCGACACACGACTGACAGCGCCTTGACCTGCGCGAATACCCGATCGGTGCGCGGGAACCGCCATGTGGAGGACACATCCGGAATGGAGTCGAACCAGTCTAGTTCGCCACCACTGGAGCGATCGGAATGGATGGCGTGAAATCACTCGCTCAGGTAGTGCCCTGTTTAACGGAAAAAACCCGGGCCCGGCGCCGGGCCCCGCCCTGGCGGCCCGCCGCCACCCCATCGGGCGACCGGCGGCGCTCGCCCGGCCGGCCGAGCGCCGCGCGGCAGGTGGCCCACCCCGCCGCACGCCGCCGGAGCCCGCTCGCCGGGGAATTCCGGGCGGTGAACGGCACCCGGCCACGATAACAGAACCGTCCACTCATTGTTCCCACGGTATTCACAGTCGTTGACTGATCACTGTATTTTTCGTTACCTCGTACACCCGAAAAGCGCACAAATGGACTCGTTCGGACCACGCAGTCAACGAGGTTAATTGCGTAGGTTTCCCGTCATGTCGCCGATCAGGGTCATTCTGGCTGCCACACTGCTGGCCGCGTTCCTCGTGCCGCCCGGTCCGGCGGCCGCGGCCGTGGTGTCGCCCGGACCGGTGTGCGACCACCAGCCACTGGCGAACACGACAGCGCCCGCGGGTGCGGTCACCGTCGACGCCGCGGTGCCCGGCGACCTCTACCGCAAGTCCCAGGAATCGCCGCCCGGCACGACGTTCTGGCTGCCCCCGGGCACGCACCTGCTGGCGGCGGACCCGTTCGGGCAGGTCATCCCCAAGGACGGCGACGTCTACCTCGGCGCGCCCGGCGCCGTGCTCGACGGGCAGGGCATCAACCGCGCGGCCTTCACCCAGCAGGCGAAGGACGTCGTCATCCGCGGGCTCACCGTCCAGAACTTCGTCGCCCCGCAGGACCAGGGCGTGGTGAACCACGATTCCGGCGAGCACTGGATCATCGAAAACACCACCGTGCAGAACAACAAAGGCGCGGGAATCATGGCCGGCGCGCGCCAGGAGGTGCGACACAGCTGTCTGCGCAACAACGGCCAGTACGGCATGAACGCCTACCGTTCGGACAGCACGATCACCGCGTTGATCATCGAGGGCAACGAAATCTCGGGCAACAACACCGACGACTGGGAAACGCGCAGTCCCGGCTGCGGGTGCAGCGGCGGAATCAAGTTCTGGGTGGTCGACAAGGCCGACGTGCGCGGGAACTGGATCCACCACAACCACGGCGCCGGGCTCTGGGCCGACACCGACAACAACGACTTCCTGGTCGAGAACAACCTCATCGAGGACAACGACGCCGAGGCGCTGTTCTACGAGATCAGCTACAACCTCGTCTTCCGCGACAACGTCCTGCGGCGCAACAGCCTGGTCGCGGGCAAGCGGCGTGCGGACAAGGGCGACAACTTCCCGGTGGCGAGCGTCTACCTGTCCGAGTCCGGCGGCGAGTCCCGGGTGCCGGCCCGCACGCACCTGATCGACGTCTACGACAACACCTTCGAAGACAACTGGTCCGGCATCACCGCGTGGGAGAACGCCGACCGGTTCTGCAACAGCCCGGCCAACACCTCGATCAACACCTGCACCAAGCTCGTCACCGACCGGACGCGGTGTTCGGCACCCGGGATCGCGTCACCGCCGCTGTACGACGACTGCCGGTGGAAGACCCAGCTGGTCGAGGTGCACGACAACACGTTCCGCTTCGACCCGGCCCGCGTCGGCTGCACGAACGGCTCCTGCGGCAAGATGGCGCTGCTGTCCAACTGGGGCACCTACCCGTCCTGGTCGCCGTACCAGGGCAAGGTCGTCCAGGACGCCATCACGCACGACCAGGGCAACTACTGGTTCAGCAACGCCTACTACGGGCCCTGGAAGTTCGTCGCGGGCGACACGTCCCGGATCCTGACCGCCGAGCAGTGGCAGACGACGCCGTGGGACCAGGACAACTGCGCGTCCTTCGACGACGTCATGCCGCACTGCTAGCCGGGCGCTGCCGAGTCCCCGGGAGCTCAGTGCGCGGCGAGCAGCCCCAGTACCGCGGCGGACTTGGCGGCGTCGAGGAACCGCAGGCCCATGAAGTTGTCGCCGGGGTTGAAGCCGGGGAGCGCCCAGACCGCTTCGTACGGCAGCCCGACGCGCCGGTAGCGGCGGAGGCTGTAGACGTTGCTGAACAGGCACTTCCCCGGGTCCGGGCGCCAGAGGCGGCGGGCGAAGGCGGGGTTGCGGAACCCGTGCCCCACCTCGGCCGTGGCCTGGACGTGGCGCCGGCCGGTGAAGAGCACGACGTCGCCGGTGGTCACGGTGTCCATCCGGCGGTCGTACTTGTCCTTGGCGCCCCAGAACCGTGCGCGCCCGCCCGGGTGCAACGCGTCGAGACGGGCGAGGTCCGCGGGGTCGAGCAGGTCGGCGAACTCGCGGAAGGACACGGTCCGGTCGAGGGACTCCGCGCCGTAGCGGCGGGCGTCCGCGGTGCCGTAGGCGGGCTGCACGAAGACCTGGACCACGGACGGGAACGGTAGCTCAGCCGCCGTGGGTGCGGTCGCTCTGGTAGTCGGTGTAGGTGTACGGGTTGTCGAGGATCTTGGTCTCCGGGACGTCGGGGTTCATCCCCTGCCGCCACGCCTCCTCCCCCAGCTGCCCGCGCAGGTACCCGACCGTCGCCTCGACGTGCCGCCGCACGGCGGGCAGGTCGGCGCCGACCAGGCGGCCGTCGCGCTTGACCACCCGGCCGCCGACCAGGACGGTGTGCACGTCGGCGCGCTGGGCCTGGAACGCCACGTGGCCGTAGGGGTTGAGCAGCGGAAACGACACCGGCGACGCGTCGTTCTTCAGCAGCACGACGTCGGCCTGCTTGCCGGCCTCGAGGCTGCCGAGGTCCGAGCGGCCCAGTGCCGCCGCGCCGCCGCGGGTGGCCCACTCCACGACCTGTTCCGCGCGCAGCGCCGCGTGCGTGACCGTCTCGCCCTTGGCCTGGGCCTCCAGGTGCTCCCGAGACCGGTCGGCGCCCAGGGTGGCGCGCATGGCGGAGAACAGGTCGCCGCTCCACCAGACCGAGGTGTCCATCGACAGCGACACCGGGATGCCGTACTTGCGCAGCGCCCAGGTGGGCGGGTAGCCCTGCCCGGCGCTCTGCTCGCTCTCGGTGGACACCGACACCGAGCCGCCGGTGGCGGCGATGCGGTGGTAGGAGTCGGCCGACAGCGACGCGCCGTGGACGTAGACGGTCTCCGGGGTCATGAACCCGTGGTCGTACATCAGCCGGATGCCGTCGTCGCCGGTCGCGCCCCAGACACCGGCGTGGGTGGTCACCGGCAGGCCGAGCTCGCGGGCCACCTCGAACGCGGGCTTCTCCGGGAACGCCGGGTCCCCGGTGACGTCGAAGGCGAGCTGGAAGCCCTCCAGACCGCCGCCGGTGCGGCGCGCGACGAAGTCGCGGAACTCCGGCGTGGCCGTCCAGTTCGCCGGGGCGTCCTGGATGTTGCCGTAGGCGAGCACGAACCGGCCCGGGACGGCTTCGAGCGCGTCGGCCGCCGCGTCGGCGTGCGCGGTGGTCCGCAGCCCGTGGGACCAGTCGACGGTGGTCGTGACGCCGGCCTCCAGTGCCTCCCAGGCGCCGAGCAGGTTGCCCGCGTGGATGTCTTCGGGGCGGAACACCTTGCCCCACTCGAGGTAGTACCAGACGAAGTACTGGGTCAGCGTCCAGTCGGCGCCGTAGCCGCGCATGGCCGTCTGCCACAGATGCCGGTGGGTGTCGATCATGCCCGGCATGACGATGCCGCCGGAGGCGTCGATCTCGGTGGTGCCGGCCGGGACCTCCAGCGCCGGTCCGATCGCGGCGATGCGGTCGCCGTCGACCAGGACGTCTTCGCCGGGCAGGACGCGGCGCGCGTCGTCGAGGGTCAGCACCGTGCCACCCCGCAGGACGATCGATCCGGACATGGCTGCCTCCACTTGTCACGCGTCAGTGCGTACACTTGTCCGCTCAGCGGACACTCGCCGGGTGCCGTCACCTTTGCCCAGTGCCGCGCCGGTGTCAATCCCCGCGGCTACGCTGCGGGTGGACCCGATCGGAGAGAGGGGTGGCGCAATGCCACGCGAGGGAACCGGTCCCGACTTCATCGAGGCGCTGGCGCGCGGGCTCGAGGTGATCACCGCGTTCGGGCCGCAGCGGCCGGAGATGACGCTCGCCGAAGTCGCCGCGGCGACCGGGCTGGCCCGCCCGACCGCCCGCCGGATCCTGCTCACCCTCGAAGAGCTCGGCTACGTCCGCACCGACGGGCGCGGCTACGCCCTGACCCCGCGGGTGCTCGGCCTCGGCGTGGCCTACGTGCGGTCGATGGGCCTGTGGGAGGTCGCCCGGCCACACCTGGAACGCCTGGTCGCCCGCACGGGCGAATCGTGTTCGATCGCCCAGCTCGACGGCTCCGACATCGTCTACGTCGCCCGGGTGGCGGTCCCGAAGATCGTGGGGCTGAGCGTGCAGATCGGCACCCGGTTCCCGGCGTTGCCGACGTCGCTGGGCAAGGTGCAGCTCGCCGCACTGCCGCCGGACGAGCTGGAGGCGGTGCTGGCCCAGCCGACCCGGTCGGGGCTGGTCCCGCGCTGGCAGCCGGACCGCGCCGAGCGGGACGCCGCGCTGCGGGAGGTCCGGGCCCGCGGCTGGGCGCTCACCGACGAGCAGCTCACGCTCGGGATCCGGTCGGTGGCGGCGCCGCTGCGCGACGGGGCGGGGCGGGTGATCGCCGGCGTCAACGTCAACTGCCACGCCGCCGAGACCCCGGTGGAGAAGCTGCTCGACCACCACCTGCCCCTGCTGCTGCAGACCGCCGGAGAGATCAGCGCGGACTTCGCGCGCCTCGACGAGGTCCCGCACGTCACCGTCCCGGCGGTGTCTTGACCGCAGGCACACTCGGGAGCAGACTGCGGACACTAGTCCGACAGGCGGACACGAGTGGAGGCACTGCGTGGAACCACCCACCGGCCCGCTGTCCGGGCTGCTGGTCGCGGACTTCTCGCGGGTACTGGCCGGCCCGTACGCCACGATGCTGCTGGCGGACATGGGCGCCGACGTCGTCAAGGTCGAGGGCCCGCAGGGCGACGAAACGCGCACCTGGATGCCGCCGGTGCGCGGGGACGTCTCGACCTACTACCTCGGCGTCAACCGCGGGAAGCGCTCCATCGCCCTGGACCTGCGCGACGAGGCCGACGCCGTCCTCGCCCGCGAGCTGGCCGCCCGCGCGGACGTGCTGATCGAGAACTTCAAGCCCGGCGGGCTGGCCAAGTACGGCCTCGACTACGAGGCGGTCCGGGCAGCCAACCCCGGCAGCGTCTACGCCTCGATCAGCGGCTTCGGGGCCGGCGAAGGCGCGCACGTGCCCGGCTACGACCTGATGGTGCAGGCGATTTCGGGCCTGATGAGCCTGACCGGCGATCCGGACGGCCCGCCGTACCGGGCCGGGATCTCGGTGTTCGACGTCATGGCGGGCAACCACGCGGTGATCGGCATCCTGGCCGCGCTGCGCCACCGCGACGCGACCGGCGAGGGCCAGCACGTCGAGGTCAACCTGCTGTCCTCGGCGCTGACCGGGCTGGTCAACCACAGCTCGGCCTACGCCGCCGGCGGCGTGGTGCCCTACCGGATGGGCAACGCCCACCCCAGCGTCTTCCCCTACGAACCGCTGCCGACCGCCGACGCCGACCTGATCGTCGCCGCGGCCAACGACGGGCAGTTCCGCCGGCTGTGCCTGGTCCTCGACCTGCCCGAGATCCCGGACGACCCGCGGTTCGCCCGCAACGCCGACCGCACCGAGAACCGCGAGGAGCTGCGGCCGATCCTGGTGGAACGGCTGGCGAAACGCGGTGCGGTGGACTGGTTCGACGCGCTGACCGAGGTCGGTGTCCCGTGTGGACCGATCAACACGATCGACGGCGGGTTCGCGATGGCCGAGCGCTTCGGGCTGGACCCGGTCGTCGAGGTGGGCGAAGGCGACCGCGCGGTCCCGACGACCCGCCACCCCATCCGGTTTTCCGCGACCCCGGCCGGGTACCGGCTGCCGCCGCCGGAGCTCGACGAGCACGGTGCCGAACTGCGAACGTGGCTGACGGAGCCCGCCGATGGCTGACC
Source organism: Amycolatopsis sp. NPDC004169 (assembly GCF_040610315.1). Lineage (NCBI taxonomy): Bacteria > Bacillati > Actinomycetota > Actinomycetes > Pseudonocardiales > Pseudonocardiaceae > Amycolatopsis > Amycolatopsis sp. NPDC004169. The sequence goes on along the minus strand of NZ_JBEXMD010000040.1, from coordinate 4,423 downwards.
CGGTCTACGAAACCGCCCTCGGTGCGTCCACGAAGGACAAGATCACCCTGCTCGGGCAGGACCTCGCCGAGGACGTCATGGGGAAGGTCGGGTTCGGCGAGCTCGCTTTCTGGCTGGCGACCCAGCGACGTCCGTCCCCAGGGGAAACGAGGGTCTTCGAGGCGGTGCTGGCCGCGCTGGCCGACCACGGCTTCACCCCGACCGCGATCGTCACGCGGCTGACGTACCTGTCCGCGCCGGACTCCGTCCAGGGTGCCCTGGCGGCCGGCCTGCTGGGCGGTGGGTCGCGTTTCCTCGGCGTCACCGAAGACTGCGGCCGGTTCCTGCACGACGTCCTCACCGAGGCCGGCGAACGGCCGTCGGACGAGGCCGGGTGGGACGCGCTCGCGCTCGCCACCGTCGAAAAGGCCCGCGCGGCGAAGAAGTTCGTCCCCGGCCTCGGGCACCACGTGCACAAGGACGGCGACCCGCGCACCCCGCGGCTGTTCGCGATCGCCGCCGAAGAGGGGCTGCGCGGCCCGCACCTGGAGCTGTTCGCCGCGATCGGCCGGGTGCACCCGCAGGTGCTGGGCCGGACGCTGCCGCTCAACGGGGCCGGCGTCTGCGGGGCCGCGCTCGCCGACCTCGGGCTGCCGCTGGAGCTGCTGCGCGGGTTCGCGCTGCTGGCCAGGACCGCCGGGCTGATCGGCCAGCTCGCCGAGGAGCTGCGGCACCCCGTCGCCAACGACGTCTTCCTGTCCGTCGACCTGAACAACCGGTCGGTCCCGCCGGATCCGCACGCGTGAGAGGAACGCCGATGCAGCTGGTCACCGAGGACAACATCACCGAGCTCGCCGCGCAGCGCTGGGCGAGCGCGCACGATCCGCGGACGGCGGAGGTGATGGCGGCGCTGGTGCGCCACCTGCACGCCTTCGCCCGCGAAGTGCGGCTCAGCGAGACCGAGTGGATGGCCGCGATGCGGTGGCTGACCGAGACCGGGCAGATCAGCGACGAGAAGCGGGAGGAGTTCATCCTCGCCTCCGACGTGCTCGGGCTGAGCATGCTGGTGGTGCAGATGAACCACGCCTTCGACGCGAAGGCGACCCCGGCCACCGTGCTCGGCCCCTTCCACATCGACGGCTCGCCGGAGAAGGAGTTCGGCGGCGACATGTCCGACGGCGTGCCCGGCACGCCGCTGTACATCACCGGCACGGTCCGCGGCCTGGACGGCTTCCCGGTGGTCGGCGCGGTCCTCGACGTCTGGCAGGCCGACGAGGAAGGCGCGTACGAGTCGCAGATCCCGGACATCGACGAGGCCCGGCTGCGCGCGAAGTACACCAGCCGCGCCGACGGGACGTACTGCCTGCGCACGATCGCGCCGAAGGGGTACTCGATCCCGATGGACGGCCCGGTCGGCGCGCTCATCCGCGGCACCGACATCAGCCACTTCCGGCCCGCGCACGTGCACTTCCTGATCAACGCGGCCGGCTACGAGCCGCTGATCACCCACCTGTTCCAGGAGGGCGCGCAGTACCTGGACAGCGACGTGGTGTTCGGCACCAAGCAGGAGCTGGTGGTCGCCTTCGAGCCGCGCGAGCCGGGGCCGACGCCGGACGGCGGCACGTCGGCGGAGCCGTGGCTCGAGGCGCGTTACGACTTCGTCCTGCAGCCGGTCTGACCGCCGGTGCGCGCGGCGGAGATCCGCACCGCCGGGCAGCCCCCGGTGGTGGTGGACCGGGCCGAGCCGGTCCCCGGACCCGGCGAGGTCGCCGTCCGGGTGACGGCGGCGCCGATCACCCCGCTGGATCTGCTGTGCGCGTCCGGCACGTCCTACTTCGGCGCACCGGCCACGCCGTACGTGCCGGGCGTGCAGGGGGTGGGCGAGCGGGCGGGGACGCCGGTCTGGTTCGCCACCGCAGCGGGCATGCGGCCCGGGGACGGCAGCATGGCCGAGCACGCGGTGGCCGCGTCCGCCGACGTGGTCGTCCTGCCGGACGGGGCCGATCACACGCTGGTCGCGGCGCTCGGGCTGTCGGCCGTCGCGGCGTGGCGGTGCCTGACGGGCACGGGCGGGCTGGCCGCGGGTGAGACGGTGCTGGTGCTCGGCGCGGGCGGGGTGGTCGGCCAGTCGGCCGTCCAGCTGGCTCGGGTGGCCGGGGCCGGGCGGGTGATCGCGTGCGCGCGCTCCGAGGCGGCGTTGGACCGCGCTCGCTCGTCCGGCGCGGACGGCACGGTCCGGCTCGAGGACGGCGAAGACGCCGACGAGCTGGCGCGGCGGCTGTCCGCGGTGGCCGGCCCGGTCGACCTGGTGATCGATCCGGTGTGCGGGCTCCCGGCCGCGGCGGCCTTGCGGACCCTGCGCCCGGGCGGGCGGCTGGTCAACCTGGGCAGCGCGGCCGGCGAGGTGTGCCCGGTGCCGTCGGCCCTGCTGCGCAGCCGGTCTCTGCGGATCCTCGGCTACACGAACAACGAGCTCAGCGCGGGCGAACGCCGGGAAGCGCTGCTCACGGTGGTGGACCAGGCGGTGCGAGGGGCGTTGACGGTCGGCTACGAGCGGGTCCCGCTGCAGGACGCGGCCCGGGCGTGGCGCCGCCCGGGCCGTGTCGTTCTGGTGCCGTGAGAAGCGGTTCGGTCACTGACCCCCAGGACCGGGTTTCGGCACGTCGCCGATGTAGGGACCGCTTCCCACCCCGCCCACCGGGTTGGGGTCGCTCGAGGCGGACGCCACGGGGGCGAGCACGGCGAGCGCGGCCGCGGTGAGCAGAGCGGCAGCTACAGCACGTTTCATCGATGGGCTCCTTCGCGTTCCCCCGCATTCTGCGCGATCCGGCTTCCAAACCGCTTCCGCTTTCCGGAATTCACCACCGCGGGGGCCGCGATCACGCGGATCGGCCGCGCACGGTGGTCAGGCGGGTGCGGGCAGCGATCGAGGTCACCTCGCCGGGGCGAGCTTCTGGCAGGGAGCGGCGGGGAACTCCGGTTCGGCGGCCGGGATTTCGGTGCAGCCGCCGCAGTCGGCCGAGGCGAAGCTCGCCCAGCCGTTGCCCGCCCACCGGTAGGCGACCCGGGCCGGCGGCTCGCCGCTGTGCCGCTGCAGGTCGCGGATCAGCCAGCTCTGGTCGCACGCCCGGGTGGTACCGGGGTGTTCGGCCTCCGCACTGAACTCCAGCTGCTGCGCGATCCACGCCGGGTCGCAGTGGCTATCTCCTACCGAGGCATGATCGATCCGGCGACGCTGCTCATCCGGCTTCGAGGACAGGCCCTAGGTGTATGTGGCCATTAGGTTGGTGGCAGTCGGCTGATGGGCGGGTTGCCTCCGAGTGCGCTGTGGCGGCGTTGAGTGTTGTAGTGCTCGAGCCAGGGTGCAAGGGCTGCTGTGCGTTCGGTGTTGCTGGTGAAGGCTTGGCGGTAGGCCCATTCGGTTTGCAGCGTGCGGTTGAGGCGTTCGACTTTGCCGTTTTGCCAGGGGCAGTGGGGTTTGATGAACTTCTGCCGGATGCCGTGCTCGGCGCAGACCGCACGCAGTGACCAGCGGTAGGCCCAGGCGTTGTCGGTCATCAGCCGTTCGATCCGGGTGATGCCGTGGCCGGCGAAGTAGGCGATCGCCCGGGTGAGGAAGGCCGCGCAGGTTGGCCCTTTCTCGTCGGGGTGGATTTCGGAGTAGGCCAGGCGGGAGTGGTCGTCGACCAGGGAGTGAACGTAGTCGTAGCCGATCTTGGTGCTGCGGTCGCGGGTGGTTTCCCGCTGGGCTCGGCCGTGGGCTCGCCAGCCTCCGCCGTCGGGAATGCGGCCGATCTTCTTGACGTCCATGTGGACCAGCTCGCCCGGCTGCTCGCGCTCGTAGCGCACTGCCGTGGTTTTGCTGGCCCGGATCACCTGCCCGGTGATCGGGTCCAGCGCAGCCAGCCGCGGGATCTGGTGGCGGGCCATTACCCGTGACACCGTCCGTGCCGGGACACCCAGTTCGCAGCCCAGCCAGGCCGGTCCGCGGCGTTCACGCTGCCGCAACGCGACGATCCGCGCTTCGAGCTCGTCGCTGGTCCGTCGTGGTGAGGTATGCGGGCGTGAGGATCGGTCGCGCAGACCGGGCTCGCCCTCGCTGGCGTAGCGGTCCAGCCAGGTCTTCACGCATTTGCGGGAAATCCCCATCGCAGATTCGATGTGCGCTTGCGGCCATCCGGCTTGGTGACGCTGGACGATCAGCAACCGGCCCAGAAAGGTGGTCCGGGCGTTACGGTGAGACACGAGAGCCTCCGGTTGGCGTGGGTCCTAGACAAGCCACACCTCAACCGGAGGCTCTCCTCACGTCAACCAGAGCCTTCCGCCACCAACGTCCTGGCCAAGTACACCTAGGGCGTGTCTGACAAAAGTTTCGGCTGGCGGCTGGGATGCTCCGAGGTGTGTCGCGGTTTCAGTTGCTCTCGGATGATCAGTGGGCGTTGAT